>JANWJI010000094.1 GCA_025449515.1 Nitrososphaeraceae archaeon
AAAAGGCTCGTCTGAATTTAATGCTATAGAAGAATGCTGGAGACAGGGAAAATATGATCTCTTGGTATCGAAATACTATCCGAAATTTGCAAATTTCAGACATACTATAGCCAACTACTATAGAACAAGACGGTTCAAACTAGACATAGTCAAATATCTACTAGGAGTATGAGTTAGCGAATTAATGTTACTGAGTCTAGTAGCCTAAGAACAGCAGGAAGGAATGGTTTACGCCAAACATGACAATAGGGCCCCCCTTATGCTATTGGATTTCAAAACAAAGCAGATCGGTATAATTATGTCTCTACAGAATAGTTCAAATTGAATTCGTGTACCTCAATAACGAGTCAATTAGTTTTAGATAGGAATTCATTATTTCACCATTCTGTGGAGAGGTCTTAGAACTATTCCGACATTAACTTCCCAATAGATCTTATCTATTTGAATATATTTTAAATAATATGACTAATTGATATGGGCCTGATTTCATAATATAGTTATGAATCTTTGAGTGCTAACTTCCAATATCTATAAATTGGACGCATTAGGGAATTTCATTAGTAACTATTGAGAGCAGCTGAAGACATTAAATATCCCCGTAAATGGTTTAGAATACTTCAGGTCGTTGTAGGTGTTATTTGTATTTTATTGTCAGGAATTATATTAGTAAAGTCATCTTCTTTTGGACATTATGCGATAGTGCTCTTTGCACTAATTGCTTTGTTAATTATCGGTGTAGAACGAATCGTCGCAGGAATACGATCAAAGGGGCTGAAAAGGTCATCAAGGATTATTAATATTGCAATAGGGGCTGGGATAATAGGCTACTTGATCCCAGGAATCATATTTCCCCCCTTTGCTATAAAATATATTGTACTTATTCTTGGATTTGGATTACTGGCTAATGGCGCCGTGAGAATCTTAGACGGAGTAAGAAACCTCGAATATGAAAGCCGTACAAGGCTCTTGCGAATTGGCATAGGTTCATTGAGCGCAGTCATAGGTATAGTTGTCCTTGCAAGCCCCAAAGCTGGATTTATCCTTTTGTTACTTTTGGTATCCGTTGCATTGTTACTCACCGGCATAGAACTTGTGGTAATAGGAACTACCGGAAGGAGGATCCGAACTCCTCTTTAATCCGCGAGCTGCCTCAGCGACTGCTTTATATTTTTCTGAATATTATTACTAAATCAGTAGTAGTAATGTAGAGCTTAATTGCGCTCTAGAATAGTTCGTGTTTGCAATCCATTGAGCTGGAATTAGTGTACTAAGAATTTAGCCTAATTCCGCGCTCTTTTAAGCAGATATATACCACGCGATCAAGTTGAAAGTTCGTCGATATGTGTGTAATGCAAAGATAGTAAGTAAGCAAATAAATAAATAAATAGGTAATCAAGAAAAACCAAGTGAGATATAACGTTGACTGATCACGAAGACGAATTGCTGGTCGATACTGCAAGAGGCTTTTCTAAAGATGGAAAATGGTTTAAGGATTCGCATAATAGATACCTCCTATTTCGAGGTGTGAACTTTGGCTCCCGCAGTAAGCTGCCTCCCTACCTGCCAATTGCGCGGCTCGAGACAACTCGGATGAATCTGGAAGAATTAAAGCAAGAATTAGAGTCTGTCAGTACCGACTTAGATCGGTTGAAGGAATGGGGTTTTAATATCGTGAGACTTTTGGTATCGTGGAAAGCACTTGAACCATATCCCAACAAGAATTTAGAGGAAATTGAAGAGGAGGGTAAACAGTACCTCGTTCTAATAAGGGAGATCGTTGATTCACTATACAGCCGGGGAATCTATATAATACTGGACTTTCATCAAGATATAGCCCATGAAATTTATGGAGGGGACGGATTTCCTGACTGGGCTTTGGCTGTAGACGGTAAAAATAAGCTTCCAAAGCCTTCTAACCTGCGTGACAAGAAATGGCAAATGGCCTATATGATCAACAAGTCCGTAAGACATACTTTAAAATCATTTTGGCAAAATGATTTGACGAATGAAGTGGCAGGCGTGAAGAATTTTCCAGTTAGAACTCATCTCGAAAAGACAATTGGTCAGACAGTTAAATTCTTCAAGACTGTAAACAATAATGAAGGTCATCCAGCAATTTTAGGAATAGAACCATTTAACGAACCGCATCCAGTAGGTATTGACTCGGAAAAGTTTGAGCAAGAGTTTCTATATAACTATTATCTAAGTATAGAATCTGAAGTACGTTCGTACGACGATCGCTTGTTTGTGTTCATGGAACCTAGGGTCGACTGGACTGTTTCGGAAGCAAGTAATAGCAAATCACTTACGGGAAAATCAATCTTTAGTGCTAAACGTACGTTCAATCTAGGCTTCATAAGGAATGTTATGGTTGATGGCAAGATCGAACATAAGGAAATCAGAACAAACCTGCCTTCAGAGAGAGGATTGCTAAAAAGCATTTCTCCCAGAGGTGTCTTATCCTTTCATTATTACGACGTTATGGCTATCGCAGGCTCCTACCTGAAGATACCCGAGAACTTGACTCGGATTAAAAGGCTGTGGCCAGACATCTTTGCTCAATTAGTAGAGGCAGCAGAAGAGCGCGATTTTGTTCCATTCCTAACTGAATTTGGGGGTCTTCAAGATGCCGAACAAATCAGAGACTATCTTGATATAAATTTTAATCAGATTGAATCATTCTTGCTGAATTCAACCTTATGGAATTACGATCTATATAACACAGAGGAAGGGAAAGACAATTGGAATTTGGAGAACTACTCTGTTTTGGGTCCAAGTCGTACCCCCAGAAACATTGATGTTGTGGTACGTCCATACCCAATGCGTAGCTCTGCCGAACCAATAGTGCTATTTTTTGATCACAAGTCCAAGTATTCAGCTTTGATTTTGAAGGGCGAACCATTAGAGTCATATCCTACTATCATTTACGTTCCGTTTCATATACACTACTCTCCCGAATTTGCGGTGTGGGCAACGAGTAAGAGAGTGAGATGGGATAAGGAGAATCAATTGCTCTATTGGTATCCTGATAAGGATCAAAGATTAAATCAAATCATATTGGGAAAACCTGGAGAGCTAGTCGAAGAGAATCTACCCAACAAATCAAAGTCATTACTGAACAACACCGTGCTCGTAGGCACCTTCACAGGATCAGGATAACACTAGTCGTAATTTTGCAATGTCTTCAAATTAGATATAGGATCAAAAAGATAGTGGAGTTTTACGACTTGGGATCATTAGGATCCTACTCTTTTCATCTTTGAACCACATCTGGGACATGCAGCCTGATTATGCTTTGTTCCACAGCTCATACAATAATAGCTCAGAGAACTACCACTACCATATCCACCAAACATCGAAGAACCAGACAAGCCCATCTTTTTCATTGCTCTTTTTCTCATGTAAAAGCTAAGTAATATGAATACCGCAATGATGATTGGTAAAGAGAATGGAAATGGTATAAACAGCGATATAGCAAGACTGATTCCAAGTGATATTGCTATCCACAATAACTGTTGTGAAAGAAAGTCTCTATTGCTACTCAATCAATCGATCACTCATATATTCATTATTACTATATTAAATACTATCCTTTTTGAAGATTTGGAATACGCTGGAAAGAACTATATAATAAATTGGAATTTGGACTTGTCTAACAACAATTTTTGATTTATCACGATGCATTACTACTCGGAGCAATTGTGTGATGGTTTCATTCGGCTCATCATAAACATTTTAACATTCATCACATTTAAATTGGATTCCATAGTAAGAAGGATTACATCGACCAAACCGATGGGGAACATGACTGGATAGTGCTACCGTAGTAGCACTATCCAGTCAAATTTGTTTATATTTAATTTCAAAAGATAGATATAAGAAGAAAAATTCAACAATAATTCAAAAGCTATCTCAAATTGAAGTCTGACTCAAGCTTGCTCTTTGCTAGATAGAATTCTTGTTATTATCACACTACAAGTATCTCCAGCTCATCGTAGGCATCCTTGACCGCCAACAGAAAGAGGGTATCGTCATAGACTAGGAGCCAGTCTCTAATTCCTAAAATCGGCAATTTTCTCAATAACAGGCATCCATTATCCTTTATTGTAGTCAGCAAATATGCGAAGTGGAGCTTCTCCAACCTTGGAATGTTAAATAACGTTTCCTGAAGTTCTATCCCGCCTGTCCCGCCTTGAATATTCATCTCAATTTTATCTCCGAATCTATTTTCAATCTTCGCGGTCACATAACTCTGACCGATATCAAAAGAATCAATATTCAGCATTACCTTAGAACTAGCCACATTACTTTGTGGTAACTCTTCAAATAATTTTCGAGATATTTCATCAAAGAATAATACTGTCAACGACGTTCATCCCGATGAGGTCAATCATCCATTATGAATATACCGGTAGTCTTGAACATTGATAACGCCAGACGGCATGAGGACGCTAAACATACAATCACCAATCAAGAGATGAAGTTGGTAATTCGTATCTGCATATATCTATATTCACATTCGATCTTATCTTTTTCCAAACAGGTTATACGTGTACTGACTCAGATTCCCATTCTAAAATATCAAGGCATAATATTCCATACTGGATCCAAGATGAGGAAAGAATACTAAATATTCTGTTGTTTATGCAAAGGCACATCAAAAAAAGGATCGGGCGATTCACGAATTCTAGATTTTATAAGCGGATTTAAATCTACGTGTAAAGAAAATTGCAAACGCAAATAAACCGCTTATCAATAGCGCGGACCCTGTAAATGATGGAAATTCTGGGACTACTACATATCCTCTAGCAATTCCATTTCTAGATAAATCTGGTACGGATAGTCCTGTTCTCTGTAAGGCCTTGATCTTTATCTCTAACTGATACACATCCTTTGCAGGAAATGTAACAGTTTGTGTACCAAGTCCATTTTTGGCTACAAGATTTTCTTTCTTTACAGCAGTTGTGCCATTTTTATTAAGTATCATTAGGTCATACTTTACATCTGCATTTAACGGGCCTGAAGTCATGGCATCGCTGAACTGGACTTTGACATTTGATTCCTTTGCTGGTGCAAGCGGATTAGGCGACCAAGTAACTATTACATGAATTGCTCCTGTATCGGTGACCAGATCTGAAGAGGTTTGAGCAGAGGCAGCAGCTAATGTGGGGGTTTTCTTATTGGATTCGGTGTTGCTCATTAGGGCAAATGTCATCACACCTTCGTCTGATACTTTTTGTTTATTGAGAGAACTAATAGAGCTACTAGTGGTATTCTTATTGTTATTGTTATTAGTACTGCCGCTAGTATTGGCGGCAACCAGAATAAGTTTTGGCCTGACTACATTCTGATCGTAAAGATTGACATCTTTATTCTTAAAAATGCCTCCAATATTGTTGTTGTTATAAGCTGTCTTGTTTGCAGTTGCAGACGGAGATCCTCCTCCTGTCTTCTTTGTTGTTGTTAATGTTGTTGTATTTGATACCTTTGTTGTTGGTGTTGTTGCTGACGTCTTATTATTATTAGTACTATTAGTACTAGCAGCATTGCTAGCATTGACAGAGGAAGAGGAGCTATTCGTAGCAGCAGTTCCACTAATATTATTTCCTTGTTGCTGCTGTTGTTGTTCTGGATGTTGTTGTAATAGTTTTTGTCTTGCCTCTGCTATCTTTATGAGTTCATCCTTGTTAATTAAATAATGGAGGACCAACGCATTTGGATAAGAGAATGGATCTAAGGCCAATGATCTTCCTGTTATAGGAATACCATTGACTGTAGCATTGAAAGAGCCTGCAAAACCACTGCCCACAAAATTCTTCCAGGATTTTGGCAACCTGAGCTCTTCATGTACAAAGATGTTCTGTTTCTGGATTCTCGACAAATTCCAGTCAAAGGGCATCTGCCAGGTTATATTCTTCGTATTAGGATCAAACTTGAAATTGTTGACTTTGTCGTAGTAAGAGATAAGTGTGGTATTATATTTTTGATCATTGCTAGGATCTGCTATGTTGTTACGAAAAACATCTCCTACACTAAGATAAGAATCAAATTTTGGTGCTTGATCAGGTATGAAGAGATTTCTATCGTTATCAATTCCAAAGATTTCTACGTGAACATGATATAGTCCCCCGCCATTCAGAACTGGACCTCTTACGTTTATTGTACCACCTGGATCGGCTACCCATGCATTTTGAAATGGATCTTTTTCACCATTAATTGTAACTTGCCCTCCGGTAGTATTGACTGGCTCTATTTTTATAGTCAACAAACCATTGTGAGCATGAAAAAAATCCCTCAAAATTGGCTTGGCTCCAGGTCCCGCTTGAGCAGTGCCTTTAGTAACAGTAATATCATATGTAACGTGTTGGATAGTCTCGTTAGTATTTGCATCAAATAGGCGCATTTGAAGATATGTATTACCTTTGGTGTCAGTAGTTAGTATTGGAGGACTCACCTTTACAAAGAGGCTCGCTTTTCTATTACCAACTGTAGCAGGAGGAAGATTTTCTTGAGTCAAGCCGTCAGCATATGCTTTCTGATTAAAATATTCAGATACAAATAAAGTGGTTGAAAATAAGAGCGCTGCAAAGAATAAGGCAGTAAAAATTGAAACACAGCCACTTGAATGACTAAACAATAATACTAGCTTTTTCTTATTCCATATTTATTCATTATTCAATTCTTGGTCATCTTAATATAGATGGTAACCTGATCCCGACTTCACAAACCATTTAAAGCGCTCTACAGGTGAGACTAGAAAAAAGAATGGAATATAAGGGTTCAATATTCTGGAAAAGCAAGAAGCGAGAATTCGGAATGGAGATAAATTTCCATAGGGCACTAAATACGATCAGTAATAATGGCCTGAAATGGATAGATTTACCTAGGCCTACTCGAGAGGATATGGGATATCTCGAAAAAGCTTTCTCTTTTCACGATCTAAACCTAGAGGACTCGCTTTCTAAAACACAACTCCCAAAAATTGACAGATACAAGGATCATATGTTTATCATACTACATTTTCCCACCAAAGACAAGGAAAAAAATATGCCAAAGGTTAGTCAATTATCCATCTTCCTCGGTACCGATTATCTAGTTACAATTCACCAAGGTGAATTAGAACCGCTCATCGAGTTGTTTCAAGTCTGCTCAAAAGACGCCAAACAACGCGAGAGTCTAATGGGCAAAACCTCTGGTTATTTACTGCACACAATAATAGACGTGTTGGTTGATGACCTTTTTCACATTCTTATGAAGATCGTAGGAAATTTGGACGATATTGAAGAGGCAGTATTCGATGCCAAAATATCCGAAGCAAGAGAAATTTCGGTTCTGAGACGGGAGATAACTATCTTAAGACGAATAGTGATGCCTCTAAGAAGGGTCGTCAGCGAATTGGCAAAGGATGTTCAGCAATTTTCCAATGAAGATCTTACACGATATTTCTACGACGTAAAGGATCATATAGATAAGGTGCTTGAAACATTGGATGGATCAAGAGAGACTATAGAGATCTATAAGGACACCGATTTCATGCTAAGCAGCGAGAAATCTAACAAAATTTTGTCGGTTCTTACAATTCTATTTACGTTATCCATCCCAGTTACTGTAATCAGTACTTTCTACGGGATGAATGTACATATTCCAGGTGATAACCAGACCGGGGCCTGGAACTTCTTGGGTCCCTACAGCACTTTTTTTGTTCTCTTCGCGGCCACGATAATATCAACTGTGCTTATGCTCATATATTTCAGACATGTTGGATGGATCGGAGTCTCCTTAAATCCTCGTCGTTTCATAAAAGGACGTTAACTCAACTATATTTCTGTAAACTAGATAATATGATAATAAGGTACAAGGATTCTCCAACAGAGAAATACTTGACTATTTTTTCTCATGTCACGGCCAATCATAAAATGTACATTCCTATCAAGACTTGGATTTCATTGGTTTAGTAAAGTAGTCATCATACTGCTCTAATTTGAATATCCTAAATCTTTCCACGATTTTTGACTTCATCGAAGGCGTAGTCAATGACTGATCAGAATCATTTTTACATATTATGTTTCAATAAGGGATAGTTTTCTTGCCTGAAACTAACAATACGGACTATTTAATCCCACAATCCAGGCTTTCGATAAACATCTCTAGTTTATCTCTAGGTACAACCGCTCCGCATGCTTTGTCATGACCTCCTCCACTTCCTCCAATCTCTAATGCTACATCATTAACTAATCTACCTAGATGAGTTTTGCAATCCTTGGAACCACGGATCGAGATAACATATGATTTAATCTCATCTCTGAATTTATAGACCATCGCAACTGGTTTTTCGGACGCACCCAATACAAAATTGACTACCATACTAGAAGCCAGATCCAAGTTACTATGTGCATACGCTAGATTTTTACGCTTAACAATAGAGTCATGAAGTGATTTTACGCCCTCAGAAATCTTTTTCGCATATCTTTGAGCAATCAAAAACCCTCCTTCAATCTCGTGTGGATATTTCATCTGAGACAGAACTTTTACCAAATTGTACAAGAATTCATCGTCATGCTGATTTGCAGAAATCATATAGGCCAATACTGTCGATTCAAGCATCAGAAATTGTCTATCATATCTAGACGTAATAGAAGAGGCAATCGGTCTATCTTCCATATAGTCAGTTAGAGCAGCAGCAGCGGCAAAGAATGATGCACGAGGATCGAGTCTTCTCTTAAATGTCTTGTAAATCTGAACGCTCGTACACTCCTGAACTGAGTGAATCAATTTAACCCCAATTTTTTTTAATAGTTTAGATGTATCTTGACTTAGATCATGATGATCGATATACGTTACCCTGTAGCCGTTTGCAATGATTTTTTCGATACTTTCTATAAACCTTCTTTCAACTTTTCTATTCAACCCAAGGTCGCAAATAAACAACATTCCAGATCTACCCCTTCCATCAAATCCTGTTGTTAATTCAATAATTCGATTCAGCTTGGAAATAATATTGGCATAATCAACTAGCATAACCGATATCGCAGACTTATATGCAGCCGTAATCAATATAGAAGACGCTAAGCCATCCACATCTTCTTTATGGGAGAGACAAATGACCCTTGATTTGCTAGCATATCCAGATCTATCCGAATCATGTGCTGACACCGATCTTGAATGATTATCGGCTATTGTATTTGATGAACCCAAATAGACCATTATCTGTTGCTTTCGATCTGGACGTATATCACCCCAAATTTAATGTATCGTATACTCATATATCAAAAACAGTAAAACCAATCATGATCTACTTGAACTAACATCAACTCGATAGATTTTCAAGTCGTACTAAATAATAAAAAAAGTTACACAGGATCAATCAACATGTGAATACAGCGAATGCATACATCCTTTACGTATTCTAATGCATTATTAGCGACTAGCCAGCTATGTGGTATTCCACGTATTGCGGAATTAACAAACGACAACAAAATATGTTATTCGTTCGAATAATACAGCTAATTTAGGTGCGTTGGGCTATTAGTAATGGCAGGCTGAACACCTCGCCGAAGCTCGATGCTTACACCTCCATCCCATCAACGCCATCTTCTATGGCCGCCCTTCTCTTTACAGAAGGATGTCTTTTCTCGGGAAAGGCTTCCTCCTTAGATGCTTTCAGGAGTTATCCTAAACAGCTTAGCTGCTCAGCGTGCCCTGTCGGACAGCTGATAAACCAGAGGCTGCGCTGCCCTGTTCCTCTCGTACTAGGGGCAAC
>JANWJI010000095.1 GCA_025449515.1 Nitrososphaeraceae archaeon
AGCATCCTGATAAAGGCATATTGCTTAGAACCCATTTAGTAGAATCAATACTTTTATCTGAATACATGATCAATACAAGTTTATTATCTTCATGTAACATCATTATGATTGTGGTAATGAAGCGAATTGAGGCATTTATTGCATCTGAGAAGACTCGTTATGTATTATCTACTTTAGAAACCTTAGATTTACAGGCTACTTTCTATGAATCTAAAGGAATGGGAAAGGGTGAAAAATATACAATAAGCTAGGTAAAGGGTCAGGAACTCAAAGGATGGCATATTCTACAAGGACCGTAGTGGTATCGATTGTTGATGAGAATAAGGTCAAAGAAGCAGTTTCTGTTATCAAAGAAGCAGCAAAGACAGGAACAACTAGTGGAGGAATAATAGTAGTTTCATCTGTTGATTTAATGATGATTTGAATATAATAGGAAGAGGAATAGGCATAAAGTAATAATGCAAACAGTAAAACTATATCCAGTTTTTCAATTGCTAATTCCTTTACATTATCAAAAACATACTCGTATATCTATTCAACAGTGCTAGTCGTGAAAGCCTTGACTAGGAATATGCTCTCCTAAATATGTCCTTACACCCTCTTAACCATGAATTAACTTAAGAATATTGTAAATTATACTTAGATCGGCATCAACTTCGGTACTTACGAGGAGGAGATGTTCATTATCAACCGGTATTGTGAAGCGCTTAACCTTTTCATATTCAGCCATTGCAAACTTTCCTTTTCCAATCCTACTTTCCATTGCATCGCGTAATTTCCATCTATTCCATGCTTGTTGAACTGATTCTTTAGTTTGCTCTGAAGAGAGTAGGCTTCTTATACCATCACGTAGACCACCATATTTGATTTCACCAGTCCTATCACAAATAGCAGCGAAACGAATCTTTTGGTTTAGGTCAAAGATATCTTTACACAATCTGCTATAATCCATATGGTTATCAATAGGACGATCAGATATAAAAGTTATTTTTGATATTATTCTTAAATCGATATCTATAGATAGTAGCAATTAGTCGATGTGAACCAATATGACGCTTGACACTTGATTTACGTGATGACCATATACTACAATTACTACAGACCCAGTTAGGCTTTCTCATATCTTTCTTTTGATTGAAGAGTTGTCTACACCTTACCCGTGCTATATGGGGAAACGTAGCTCATCTTAGTTAATAAAGCTATTAGGATATGATACATTCCTTAGCTTTATCTTTTGTTCAAAAGAGTATGGTGGAAGGATTTCACAAAATAACTTTGAATAATTTTACTCCACTTGCATCATGAGGATTTGAATGAAATCAGAGGGGAGTCTAGTCAGGACAAAGAAAAAGAAGATCACAGCGATTGCGGCAACTATGACAAGTATTAGAATAATCGATTTGACATTCAACATCTAAGAATACAGTGAAAATAGACAGCATTGATAGATCATAACTGCTAATTACGCAAGAGATCTTATGAATATAGAAAGTGCGATTACAAAAACATGTTTGTTAATCTATAATCTAGCTTATAATACGGAAACTACTCCAAGCTTATTTCTCAATTACCTGTTCTAATCACGACGAGTTTATGACTCCAGACTCGGCTACTCACGCCTCACCAGCATCGCATAAGCTGAACTGCCATCAATGCGCACACTAGATCCACTTTGTGCTTGGCTTTGAGTTTGTTCTTGCTTCGTTGTTTCTCCTGCTAATGAATTCCACTTCGTCTTATAACCAAGGGAATATCCATCACAATATTGGTAAGTATGCACTTTATCATTTGGACAGCCCATGTCGTAACCGTGAGCATCATGCTCGCAATTATTATAATCGCAGGCTGCGTAGTCTTGTCCAGCATTATATCCATCATTATAGCGTTGTTGATCTGATACATGTGCAAAAGTGCCAGACGTCAGTGTGATAAAGACCAAGCTAGCTGCCATAGCTGCGAATATACTATAATTCATCTAGAGTTCAATCTCCTCTAAGAGAACCTTGCCGCCGCCCTTTTCCAGATTATCTAATGCTGTATCAAGGCTGAGTAGCATTATTTCGCTATAATTATACTGTGGCATTGTGAACCTTATTTTGTGCTTACCAAGAGGCTGAACTGCTAATAGAGATCTCTGGGAATCTAAACAGTATATTTTATTATAATCACTGTATTTCTTATAGCCAGCGCGCACTTTTAGGTTTGGACTGCCAATTCGAATGAGTTTATCATTTGATGTACTGCGGGAAGTAACTGATCATATCTTGATGCTTCAGCAGTATATTGCACATAGTAGAATCTGCCGTTATTGTCATTGCCATGTTTATCGCTAAATGTACCCATCACCATTGTCTTCATTGGAAAGCCATTGAATGTATCTAAAAATACAAGAGCATAAGCTGGTTTTCCTGCAAGATGTGCGTTTGTATTAGCAAAATCAATGTGAAAGTCTGTTGCATTGAATCTATAGCCGTTAATTGCATTACGTAGATAGAGATCGAGATTTCTTGAATCAGAAGGCTCCAAGTTCTCTGCTGCTATCCGGAAGTTAGCAACCGCATTTGGATCCAATGCTATTGGTGGTGAAACGTCTGCCCCATCGATGATTGTGTCACTCGGGCTATTTGCTCCAGTTTGTACTCCCCAGGTAGACGGATACTTTATACTGACTCCGTAAGTTGAATTTTGGTATGTAAGTAATGACTGTTTTGTTATTGTATCTGCTGCCAAGGCTGTCTGTACTAATTGTGAATGTGTTGTACTTGTAACCAAGGACGTTGCTGCGACCATAACCGTGAACATAATCAATGATTGAATTTTTCTTTGGACGTAAAAATGTCTCCTATGTTTAAAAGAATTTCCTGTCCATTTACAAGGTGCTTCTAGTTCGCTTATTCGATTTGCGTAGTTTTTTTGCATGGGTGTTATACGAGTAAACAGAGTTCTTGAACATGGTATGTTCAAATTAGTACAATTAAAGTGGGATTTTCGTTGCAAGAACGTTGCAATAAGAAAGGATTTATGTATTTCCTATTTCTTGTTCTATCAGCAAACTGGCAAGCGGAGTATAGATATGACTGATGAGTGAAGAGTACTTATTTGACAAAATTTTGGAAGTATTTATGGGCCCCTTCGAAGAGAAATCTAGCCTTATAGCAGAATTTAAACCTACTCTATACGCGTGCATACTTTGGCTTGCCACTCACCTTAGGAATTACAAAAATTTCGTTGTCAAGATTGATGATTATACGTGTTTTAACTATTATCGGCTAGGAAAAGTTGCAGAATATATAGGCATAAGTTATGATAGGGGAAAACAGGCAAGAAAAATATACGAGGATTTGCAAAAGGAAGGAGAAGTCAGGATATTTGTCAAGGATAACAAAACATATGTATGCTTAACAGATAAAGGGAGGAGTGAGCTACTCAAAAAAGTAGAAGAAATATCTAGATTAAAGGAATATCGTGATGCATTACGATTCTCTACTCATACCTCAAAAATGGTATCAGATGACACAAAATTACCTCCTAAGGCTAGCATCAACAAATATTCAAGAAATAGACTTCAAAAGTATCAAAGTAAAGCACGAAGAAATCTAGAAGGAATTCGAATGTTATGTATTGACGATGAGCCTGATATTATGCTAATCTATAAAGTTAGTTTTGAAAATGCAGATTGCAAAATAGACGGTTTTACTGATCCTCTTATTGCATTGTCAAAATTTAAGGCTAATGTCTATGATATAGTCCTTCTGGATATAAGGATGCCTGGACTGAATGGTTTAGAATTATATGAAAGATTGATGCGTATAAATAATAAAGTAATCGTATTTTTTGTCACGGCCTTTGATATTTATAAGGAGGCATTAGAACAGTTATTTCCAAACTTAAGTAAAGATTGCTTTATAATGAAACCAATTGATATAGCGGAGTTAATTCAGCGAGTAACAACTGGATATGTATCGTTACAATAATCAATACTAATATCAACATCTTCGATCGATTTAATAAATTTGAAAGATTTTGGATTGGTAATTCCATTCACATATATGGTCATAGAATTACACCTTGCGATGTCAGTCTCACGATGACACTATAAATCTAATCTTTATAAATTAGTGTAATTGTAACAGTAGATTTAAGTAGAATTACTTATGCTTGTCTCCTTTCGATTTCCTGCAACCTAGCTGATAAAGATACAAGTTGATCTGATAATTGCGCTATCGCATCATCCTTTACTTTATCGCGCTGTCTTAGTGACTGATTTAATTCTTCCAATTCCTCTACCTTAGTTTGTATGTCGGCGCGGCCTGTCTTTCTAATTGATGGATATGTAGGAAGATTAAATAAGGCTCGATTTTGCTGAATTTTTGCCGAATCTCTTAATCTGATAAGTGAGTATTCATAGCAAACTATCATCAGCGTAAGGTGCAGCAAATGCTTTTCCATTGCCTGCGTTCCAGCCGTCGATCTTTTGTTGATAAACTGCCCGGATTGCAGCTTCGTCATACGATAAATCCATTTTTCAGAATTAGTCCACCTTATTTTTATTCTCTTCAGTCATTAAAGTTATTAACTATAGAAAAATTAAAATTAAAATTTCACTCCTTAATAGCCAATCCGAATGGATGTTGCAGATGATACTCTTTAGGCCATGGTATATCCAACCTTTCCCATGAGATTCCTGAATCCGTGGAAAGGTATATCCCTCGATTATTTAGGCAATAAAATTCATCTTTGATCTTAGGATTGGATTCTAACATAGAAATTATGGTTCCCTTTGATTCAGGTATACCTTCTGTTACTAATTGCCATTTTTCATCTACATCTCTAGAGCGTCTATATAGAAACGATTCTGGATCTTTTCTATCATGTGCCTTCAAAGCGTAGCTTGCTGCCGATACAATTCTGTTTTGAGGATCATCCGAATTTATTGCAATACTAACTAAATAGGTGTGTTCTTCTAATCCCTCATCAGACTTTTTCCAATTCATACCATAGTCCTGGCTTTCAAAATAACCATCACCTGCCGCAGAATAAAGTCTCTGGGATGCTTTCTTATGGGTTAACAACGTATGGGTATCATAGGGTCCATTTTTAACTCTGTCCTTCCATGTATTACCGCCATCAAAACTTTTTATTAAGGCCCCTGCCTCTATCGCAACGAAAATGTATCCTTCTTTATTTGTATCAGGTTCTATCCAACGAACATGATTGGTCGATGGCCTAGGAGGAAATGACCAAGTTGAAGAAGACTCTAGTTTATTGAATTCATCTAATTTTTTCCAAGTTTGGCCACCATCACTAGATGAATAAATTATACTAGGCTCTGTGCCAACGTATAATTTGTTAAATCCTTCTTCTCCTTTTTCAATAGGACTAACTGAAATGGATGTAATATTAGAATTGGAAGTTGTTAAGTAGGTTTTTTCCCAGGTTTGGCCGCTATCATCGGTTTTCCAAAGTCCGGAGTCAAAAGTTCCACAGTAGGCTCTATCAACGCGTTGGGGATCAATGGCTATGCTACTAGGATTATGCTGTTTCAAATGTTCATGAATATCCCATCTATCTTTTGTGGAGTCTAATACTAAAAGTGAGTTCTGCATTGAAGCCAGAATGGTAGTCATCTATATCTTCTAAGCTTTATACATTCTATTATTATTGTTGTTATTGCTTTTATTGCTACCGCCAGTCATCTATCAAATATACATCAGAGCGATTATAGCCTGATTCATTAGGTCTATGCATAGCTATTCCTTGCATGTCAACTCTAAAGTCAGATGCCACCATATAACGATAAGCCTCATTTCGTTCGGTATTAACTCCAGCAACGATTCTAGATAGATGTCTATTCTTGGCTAGTAATGAAGTTATATTTAACAAGGTTCTGAAATTCTCTTGGGAATTATTGTCTGATAATACCATTCCAAACTTGATATAACAGACACCACTCCCAGCTTCAGAGCCTGCTCCACAATGACAAACAGCAAGACCTACTAAACTGCTGTCGTCGTCTTTGATTACTTTGTTACTATTGTTGTTTCTATAGAGTAATATTGTATCTCCTAGATTCTGGTTATTAACAGCAATAATTTCATGTTTTAAATCTAATCCATCACACACACTATTTGTTAATAACCTGCACCTATCCAACGTTTGTTCCTGTTTATGTTTTGGTATTTCAGAAAATGTAGACCAATGAGATGAACTTATATTAGTATTAATTTTTCTCTGCTGCTGGTGTTCTTGTTCTTCTTCTACTGGCCCTATAGGTTTTGACATTACTATAGTAAGGAAACGTGGCCAAAAGCCAAACTTCTGATAAAGTCCCACATGTTTTGCACTCTGAGCAAATGTAAATAAACCTGCATGTTTTGTATGCCATTTCTTATCAAAAATATTCATTGTTGGCTCAAGTAATTGCTTAGCTACGCCTTGATCCCAATAGTCAGGATGGACAACTAATGGTCCAAAATATCCAACACTTCCCCAATTTGTAACAAAATTAAAACCCACAAGTTGACCATTAGCAGATTCAGCTGCTAATGTCGAAGTTGGATCTGCTAAGAATCTTGTCTTTACATTGTCAGCATCACCAGAAAATGTCATTGGATCTGGTAGTCCCAAGAGCTAATAGATAGGTATTTGTTAAGATAGGCAAGCCAGAGCATTGTACATTTGATGACAAAAATATGAATTAGTAACTGATGTTGTCTGAAATTTCCTTCAATTTTATTCATTTTACATATTGGAGAGATAACTGAATCTTAGCAAGGGCTATCATTGATACAATGATTGATTGCATATGTATTAGGTTTTCAATAACTTCATCTAGGAAGTTATTATTTTGCATGTACAAGAAACATATCTCTGGATAGATTAGATGCAGGAATACTTTTAATCAGCAGTCCATGAGTCAATCTTGCATCCACCGCATCCATCCAATATGAGAAGCAATCCAAATTCATAGCACTATCCCAAACTTTCAACTATCAAAGCTAAATTCTAAGTACACTACAAGGATTAATCTCAATCATTTTTAATATCCATACTTTTTTTATTTGCTATGTTTTTGAATGATTCTGTTGTTGTTGGACTACTCGTGATTATCTCGTCTGGTGATTGATAATCCCAGCCTTGCTCCTCATCAATCCAATCCATATCTATTAAAATGTCTTCACATTTGCACTTATAGTATCTTATCCTCTCATCATCTACAAAACTATCTATAAAACACTTGACTCTTATTAATCCTGACGCATAATAATTAACAGCATGATCAGAAAGCATGTGACCACAGTAATCACAATTCATTTTTAACTAACCTCTTTAGGCCTTCATTCGCATTATAGACTTATAAACAATCAAAGCGTCTAATATACGATCATACGAAAAGACCAACTCAATTTAACGTATGAATCTGATTACAAATCCGTTTTGCAAAGAGGAGATATCTCATAAACAAAGTGGCTCATCAATGAGAAAATCTCATATAACTATATGCAACTATTTAGATCCTTTTGACTAAAAATAATAGGTCAGTTTTAACTCATCTTCGCAGAATCTATTTGTATCGCAGCCCTGAGATACGGCACAAGACATCCAAAAAAAATACAATATTTATAGTAGATGATGAGCCCGATACTCTAGAGTCATTAAGAATCGTGCTAGAACAGAACAGTTTTAAGGTAGAGGCATTTACAGACCCTACTTTGGCATCAGACAGGTACGTTGCAGGATTATATGATTTACTAATTCTTGATATAAAGATGCCACGAATGAATGGCTTTGATTTATATAAAAACATAAAGAGAAATGATCCCAATGTGACTACATGTTTTCTAACTGCTCTTTCTGATTTAAATGACTACCAGATTTATAAGAACGAGGTTTATCCAAAATTTGGTGAGAGGCATTTTGTATTCAAGCCAATTGAGACTGAAGAATTGTTATGTATTATAAGAACTCTAATAGAACGACCGTTATTGCAAGGTTGATAATGAAGACAGCTGAGTCCAGCGCAGTGTCCAGTCCAATTTAATAGTTACAGCTGATATGAAAATACCGACGATCGCCTTCTCTTTAACCAAAGTCATATTGTTTGGTTTATGGAATTCGATACAACGATCGAATCAAAACTACTATCCCTATTTCAAAAGATAACAGTTATCGCCTTCAAATAGATGAATCTGTGTCATATCGATTGGCTCTGATTAGACATGGTTATGCAGAACAAATTGCACTAACTAAATTCATCTATTCATTACAAATTAGTTTAATATGTAATGAACAGTTTGAAGCAATTTTCCTTTTGATATGTTGTTGTGTGGCTTGATTCGTAAGATATGATCGCAGCAAGGACACCTCATGCCGTCGTATCTGAGAAATATCTCACATTCTACGCAGCGTTTACATCCCAAACTGTAATAACTTGGTGATACGTTGTTCCTTTTAGCTTTATATAATTTACAAATATCTTTACAAAACTTTTTCAATCGTCTGGTTTTCCTTTTTCTGTCTGGCTTTTTCGACTGTGTTTGACTCTTCGAATAAGGATTTTAGAATTCTTGGTGTAAGTAACCATCGTAACTCTCCTCTTAGTTCAGGAGTGGTTGAAATTATCCTTATCTTGGCCAATCCACCTTTCTTCACGACTATGCTTCTTTCGAGTCGGGTTATTCCTTTCACTCCTGTTCTATTTGTTACTGATCTCCTTGGGCTGCCTTTACTTCTTTGCTGCGAAATCATATCATCTATTATATTCGTGAGATATGGCTCATGTCCAACTATGAGTATGGATGATTCAGATGCAAAATGTTGTAACCTATTGTACAATTCTAGACTATTTCCTTCTGGGAGCAATTCATCACAATTTACGATGTTACCTTTCATTTTGAAGGTACTGGAAATTATTTTAGCCGTCTGCTTCGCAGAATTGAGTGGACTTGTCAAGATTGTGTCAAATGTAATTTTAAATCTCTTTATGGATTTTGCAATTCTTGTGATTTCCTTTTTCCCATTTTCGGTAAGTTCAGGATTTCTATTGCTGCTTTTAGAACCTCCGCCCTGACCAGCATTTTTTGCTGACTCACCGTGTCTTAATAAATACAATTCCATTCTGAATTATAACTCCATATCTTTTTTTGTTTAAATGACTATTACTTTTGTTTCTTCTTCTTTTTCATATTCTTTGCTTTCTTTTTATTTTTCTTATCCTTCTTTGATTTTTTAGATTTATAGACACCATTAATCGCTTGTTCAATTTTTTGGGTTTGCATTTGTAATCGAGATATCTCATCGTGAAATTCCTTAATCCTAGCCCAACCGTCCGACGCGATTTGATGATTGGTTTCAAGCGTCATTACCGCATTCTTAATATCTTTCTTGATAGATGAAATTAATTCTTCAATTCTTGTGTTTTTTCTGTCAAGTTCCTTAATCTGTTTGGATAGTTGATTAACCGAAGGTAGCATATCATCGGTAACAGCCCTTTGATGTAACTTATCGCCATTTCGACTTCTTACTTGATCTGTCTTTACGCTATTATCTTGAGAGAATGAGTTTTCGGTGGACTGTTCTATCATGTGAAGGTATCGTAAAAACACCTATATATATCTTATAGAGCTATATAGTACTCTATAGTATATAGAGTTTATGTGTGAATCAGTATTATTGTATTATCATGCTAAGAAACTATGATAATTTAATTGCTAACTAAATACAAATCATATTTTTGTACAATACATGTACATTTGTAAGTCGATTTACAAGAAATATTCAATTCTAGGTTCATGATTTCATATTCATATGCCAAAGGTATACAGATTAGTCGTAATAAATAATCGTCCTGCCGCTAATCTTTCAGTCGTTAGTGACATGTATATATTTATGGAATATATCCATTTATACATAAAAAAATCTCATAGAGTGAATTTAATTGCATTGTGATCATTTACTTCACCAGATCATTGTTGGTGAATTCTTCATAATTTGCTGCTTTATTTTAGAATATTCGTATCACTAAATTCTATGCTTGGTCCTGATATTCCCATTAGTTCAGAACGCAAACACTATATTTGTTATTAGTGAATTGATTTTTAGTAATTTATTAGTACTAAGACAGGATAGTTAGTAATTCTAATGAAATGAATTCATGTCTTGTAGAGTTTAAGATTTGGTGAGTACTCCAATATTTACCCAACTCTCCGATTTACAAGGTATTTTGATAAATAGTAATCCAATCAAATGTTAAGGTCTACAAATAAACTATATAATCTACATAACTTTTTAGTGATATACGACAATAAGCAAATACTATCTAAATAGAGTCGTTAGTTAATCATATTGTATAAAGAGTATATCGGACGTGGTTATATATGACTTCTTTAAGTAGGAAAATGATGGTGAATGGAGAATCCTATTACAATATCGCCTCACACATTCAAACTAAAACAAATTCATCTGTTTCA
>JANWJI010000096.1 GCA_025449515.1 Nitrososphaeraceae archaeon
AAAATACATCGTTATGAAGAAAATCGAAGCGGTTGTTCCTCATGCAAGGTTAGATTTGGCACTATCAGCCTTGAAGCAGTTGAATCTTGGTGGCCTTACGTACTATGAATCTAAGGGGAGGGGCCAAATGCCGAGGCCTAGGATACAATCTAGCAGAGGCACATCGACATATGTACCTGAGTTCAACGTAAATTCAACTATAGTCATTGTAACAAAGGACTCCGAATTGCAAAATGTAGTAAATGCTATTGTGGACAGCGCTAGCACTGGTTTAGCCGGCGAGGGTAAAATATTCGTATCAGACATAGAAGACGTAGTTGATATTGGCTCCAAGAGAAGGGGTGGAGATCAGGTATAGCATTCTACTATCTAGTAACAGATTGTGATTCATAGTCTCTGCTAATCACAAATTGACAGTGCATAGATAGGAGAAGAATCTGTAAGGCTAATAATATTCTCGCAACATATCTAAGGATAGTAGATCCCGTGTTAACTATATTATGAATTTTAGTCTGAAAGTGGTGGAGTGATCAATTATCAAAAAGCTTTTAAAAGTTAGGATAATTATTCCTTTTCAAGGTTTTTGATTAATTCCTCTACTGCCTGCTCATAACTAACCATGCCCCTTGTTTTTGCAAATTCTTTTATAATATTTAGATTATCTAAGGAAAAGCAAACTGGAATTGTTCTATCTTGGGCAGTCTCCATGCTTTTTCAATATTTGCTTGCGCTATATATGTTTGTCTACGACTAATGCCAAAGGTTTTCGGTTACTTCGGTTACATCAAAAGCATTTGCCAATTTATACATTTTAATAGTTCGCTTCAAGTACATTCACCCCTTTGCCCTTACTATTTTTATTCTTTCCAAGACTTTCCAATACTCTACTTCACCGCCTTGTCTGATTCTATTCTTAATATCGTCCTCAACAGAAGACGTCTCGAATACCTCGAAAGTCTCTAAATCCATAATTTGAAGTGTTTGACCGGATATAGAGATAACTTGACCACTCCGTTTGTCAATTAATGGAACTTCCATGTTAGCAGAGACCGGAGACACTAGACTATGTTTTGAACCGTCGAAGACTCCAATTGCCGCTACCCTTGCTTTGGCAGAACCGTGCTTACCTGGTTTGCTATGATCATATGAAACTATCCTACATGGTTCGCCGTCTATAACGATATAAGATCCAACCTTCAAACTGCCTAAATCCATCGGTTTACTCAAGATCTATCATGCTTAGCGCCATGGATTTCATATTTAACAGTTCTGATTCTACTTTAACTTCTCAAGAATTGATAGACTAATTAAATTAGACAAGGCAATCCCTCTTCTGGCCACGTCTCTTCTAGTACGTTCACAATATTTTTGATCGCTTTGATGAGTTTTCTCGCCATCTACTTCGAGAACAAGAATATTTTTTGAATACGGGAAAACAAACCGAAGATGTCCCGAGTTGAGTAATTGAATATTTGCTAGGCTGGCCTTGCTTACCCTATCACGTCTAGCGATGATATTAGCTATATCACTCATCTCATTACTCCCGTAAGAGTATTTCATAAAATAGATGGAAATATAATTAAGCTTATCATACGCCTTCTCAAATATCGAGTTACTTATGTTGAATATAAAAGTCAGCTTGTTGTCAATTCTTTCCTTTATCATTCCGAGTTTCGATGAGGAATTCACAAAAGAGGCCAATACATAATGATTAGCTTCATTAGGAAAATATGGCAGAATTTCCTCTGAATAAGTAGCAGTTACGAAGTACATATTGATTACGTCTGGGCATTTCTTCCAGTAATCTATTAGCTCGTCATAATGGCTTTCATGCGGTGAACAAATATAACCAGTCGATAATGATCCAGAATATTCCAAACTACACCTGATACTACTTGTATATATTAATACCTAACTAGGCAATGAACGAGAATATATATCACGTATTATTTTCCATGTTCTGTTTCGAAATGAATTCATCGTAATCTATAGACTTGGTAGATTTAGATATATCCCATTTGGCATTGTTGGTATCATCTAATTTCCTAGAAAAGTATGGCATGCTCAATAAAGATGTGGCTGCCGCAGCTGCGTCCACCGGCTTGGATAGTATAGAACTGAATATACTTCCGAGTAATGATCTCAATGATGGTTCCAAATTGAGTTCAATCGGTAGATTTGTCACCTGTTTATGTCCATTTCTAGCCCTAATCACCTGAGACGAGAATTCTAACAGGTTTGTCGGCGGTTTAAAGTACACTTTTGCTTTGTCGTTGTAGATGACATTCAGTTGCACTTTCATGACTGAGCACTGGAGATAAAGATCTACTGCAATAACTTCTTCTGGAATGTGAAGGGTTTTTGCAATATCCGACCTTATACACAATGCTCGCCCCATAACTGTGTACTTGGAAAGTTCCTTCTTCCTCAGCGAGCGAAGCCATTCCATAATAAATGAACATGCTTTGCCGCTGATACCTCTTGTATCAATAGGGATCTGGTTGGTTGCGCATAACCCTACTTGCTCATTTTTGGCCAATGATCCAACTAATTCTGAAATGCAGTTCCTATCAATAATAACATCAGCATCAAATAGGATTACTATACTTCCGGATGCTTTGTTAAATATCTCATTCCAGGCAGCAGCTGTTCCTCTTCTAATACCATGATGATAAAGGGTGATATTTTGCAGTTGATTTCGTTTAATGAAGTCCTCAACCACTTGTGGAGTCGAATCTGTCGAGTCATCCGAGATTATCACCTCTTCTATGAAGATCCCACTAATATTGGATGAAATAATGGAATTCAATAGATTAGTTATGTTCCCTTCTTCGTTGTATGAGGGGATCCCTATGGTTATTCCATTCATATCTTTACTAGTACAGACATAAGCCTAGTTTTTAAGGGTTAAAAGCCTGATGTTGCTATTGGCATGATGAAGAGGTGTTCGAGAAGTGAGACTAGGTAGAATCCAACAGAATAGACCGCTGCTGGAAAATATACTTACTGAGGCAGGACTCAGAAGGGAGCAGCTGATAATGCCTCTTATCATTTATGAAGGAAGAAAAATAAACCAAAATGACATGATACCTGCAGCGGTGCCGGATTGTGAAGATGACATATTTAGATTTATTTATAACGGTCTCGAAGCAGGAATACGTTCGTTCATATTGTTTGGAGTTCCAAACACTCGTGATTCGAAAGGGAGTGGGGCATCAAATACCCAAGGAATTGTTCAACGATCGGCGAGAAGAATTCGCGACGAATTTGGAGCCAGAGTACTGATAATCACAGATGTCTGTATCTGCCAATATAACGAAAGTGGTCATTGTGGAATCACAAACTATAACAATAAATATGTTCAGAATGACGCAACATTACGTTTATTATCCAAAATAGCGGTGAGTCATGCTGAGTCTGGCGCTGACATAGTTTCACCATCTTCTATGATGGATGGTCAAGTGTATCGTATACGTAGGTCGCTTAATGAAAACGATTTCAAGAATGTCAAGATAATGCCATTTTCTGCGAAACACTCTTCAAATTTATATGCACCTTTTCGAGCGTTGGCGTTCACTAACGCACTTAAAAGAAGGCCTTACATCGATAAATCGAGCTATCAGCTCTCTTACTGCAATCAGCGTGAAGCATTAAGGGAAATCGTCGCCGATATTAATGAGGGAGCCGATATAGTTATGGTAAAGCCGACCATGACATATTTGGATTTACTCCCAATGATTAGGGATAATATTGGCGACTTCCCCATTGCTTTGCAATTAGTCTCTGGAGAATTCGCGATGATCAAGGCAGCAGCAGAGCGTAAGTGGATCGACGAGTCAGAATGGATGGTTCAATCCATTGCCTCAGCTAAGAGAGCCGGTGCAGACAAGGTAATCACGTATGCTTCCCTAGATATTGCAAGATACCTAAGTTAAGATAAAAACTATCAGCGAGCAATCCAATATACCAGGTGATTTTAGTCCCTTTCGTAAAAGTAGCGCAACACAAATCACAGACATAGTGATGCTTGTGTCTTATTCCCTCTAAAGCGAGCATACCATAGTTCCTCTCCGACCTTACTCAATCAGTCCTATATCATCATGACCTTTTGTCTGTCGTAACTCCAGTAAATATTGGGCATTTTATCTTGAATGAGTCACAATTATATACCATTCATTTAGATTACGAAAATATCCCGCGGTAGCTCAGCCTGGTAGAGCTTTCGGCTGTAGAAGTTGGCTTATAAACGGACTTGAAGCTGACCGCGTAAACAGCCTATCGGGCGTACACTGTGCAGTTACCGAAGAGTCGCAGGCTCAAACAAAGCTAAGAAAGTGTTGCTTTGGGGCAAATCCTGCCCGCGGGATATGTTCTTATTATGATATCAAACAACATTTCGACAAGACTGCGTGCAAAATACAACAAAATGTCAATTGATCTTCTTGGAAGGAACAATGTTTTCTAATGAAAATCTCACTTTGGTTTGGATCTGAACCATTCATACATTTTTAATGCGAATTTCATTAATTTTGCTTATTAGAATCTGAAATACCTAGAGAAAAAGGCCCTCATTCAGAGAAAATTAAATTGGCTAAATCTGTTCTCGATTCGGCACTTATTTTGCTCCTCTAAATTTTGGAAAGTAGGTTTTTCAAAATTCATCCTTAGACGCTTAATGGTACCTGAAATGAGCAATACCAACGCTGGAGGGTTCATAAGTGGAATCGCGGATAGTACAACAGGTAAGAAGTTCAGATTACATCTGATTACAAATACAGTATTTCCACTGTTACCAATATCCCTAATCGAAGACTGCTGAGCAACAATGAATCCATAAAGTTCCGCGACTCTCCGAGTTAGTGATAATGCAAAGCCGGAATTGTAAATCCCATTTCCATTATCAGTTTTTACGAATTTGTCGCATCTAACTGCTATGTATCTTCTCTTGCTCCTTCTCTTAAGCAAAATTGGTATGCCTCTTTATTAATCTAATTTGTAACCAGTTATCAAGGTCATTCCAGTAAGACATAGGATCAATACCACATGTTTCTAGTAGTGAATCGAAACTACGGCCAGAGACCAATTCGCATACCGAAGTTGCACCACTGGATAATATAAACTGGAATCTAGCGTGTTTACAGTACGCGTAGAACGACGAAATATCGGCAATCCATTTCCCGAGTTGCTTACCATCGGCCCGTCGCAGATCCGATACAGTGATCTCTAGTCCAATGCCACGAAGAAGCTTCCTTCTATCCTCAAATCTGAGATTGATATCCCTTAATGAAATAATATCTATATTTGACATCGAGGATAGATCGCCGATACTTTCGCTAGTAATAAGAAAAGGAACCTTAGGGTTTGATGATTTATTACATCTATATATCAGACTTCCCTTAACCGTCATAAGGTGATTGCCTGTACCAAAAACATCTATGCCTATCGAATGTGGAATCTCGCTTGATTCCTCAGCGTTAGTAAATCGAACATGTAAATCTATTCGTCTAATGACAGTATCACCTTGTAATCAGGCACGTTACTTAGTTTTCTAAAGGTCTTTACTGGTCTAAACTTTATCCTTACTGAGTCAAATTCGCTAAGATTTATTTTACCTCGACACATTCCTTGTTTATCGAGTCTAATGTACATGTTACCTTTTTCATCCACCAGATCATGGAGCGATTCCTTTAGCTGATTTCTTTCAAGGGGATTTAAAGATAACATAATTTTCAGTGCGGTTGTCCATGCTTCTTTACTGTCCAAAAGTGCTATCAGGTATATTATGGGATTTCCCCAATGGCCCTCTAATCTTTTGAAAAAAAATCTGTCTTTAGATATAGAAAAAGTTTCTGAAGCAGACTTTAGCACATTGTTCTCATCTTCTGTGGCATGTAAAACGCAGCTAATATCAGCTCCTGAAAAATGATTCTCATCCATTTCAGGTTTGCCGGACATTAGATCGTAGTGTCCTTAGTGAACTTAACTTATTACGCCGCTGCATCAGCAGTTTGTTCATTTTCCTCTGTCGTTACTTGGATTTGTTTAGCCTCTTCGACCTCTCTTGATTTAGGTGTAGATATCAACTTTGTTTTCTTAATCCCGATATGACGAAGTGATGCGATTTTTTTAGCATCAGCCAATAGATCAGCACCCATTTTGCCAATAGTTACCTCCTGGACAAACTGGTCGACTGTTAATTTTGCGATATTAGTAGTCAATTGATTATGTGACACCAAGCGAATTTGATGCTTCTTGGACGAGTTTAATCTTCTCTGGCTAAAAGCTAATACTTCAACCCTGAAAATATATCCATCTGCGGTTTTATAATCGTGTACAAAAGTTATCATTGAGCTGCCCCTTCTAATTAAACTCCTCAAGAACTCTTTAGCGTACTCATGTCCTTTGAAAACGGTGGTGGCTGAACC
>JANWJI010000097.1 GCA_025449515.1 Nitrososphaeraceae archaeon
AGCAATCGAGTATAGAATATAATTCTGTACTGATTAGTTAATCTGGCTATTTTTCTTTTTTAATTCGTCTTCGATATACTCTTTAAAATCTGAATGTTTGAATAATGATACATACGGTATTCCTCTTTCTTTTAAAACGTTAGTCGTTCCAACCTCTTCCCTATCTAAGACACACACTACACCCTTGACGCTATACTCCTCTTTGATTAATGCGTCTATTGCTGTCAAAATACTCTTACCAGTTGTCACCACGTCGTCTACAATGACAATGGGTGCGGTAATTATCCCCTCGATCTTCTTTTCCAGTCCGTGGGTTTTGGGTTCTTTTCTTACAAAGAAAGTGGTCAATCCTTTCTTGTACCGTCCATATTCGGTGCTTTTAATCATTGCAGCAGTTGCCAAAGGAATCGCTGCCATCTCCAATCCACCCACTGATCCTGCTTTGAATTTGGCTATTTCTTCCATCAGTAATTCCCCAATCAATGACGATCCTTTAGGGTCAAATGAAACCTTTTTTAAATCATAATAATAGTTAGACTCTATCTTGGAAGACAATGTTACATGTTGAAATACTATACCTTTTTCCTTTATTATCTCCTTTAGTTTTTGCTTATTATCCTTATAATTTGATATCATTTATCACAGTACCAACCAACCCAACTATAACACAAATGGAATATAGGAGTTATTAAGTTTTTTAATAGATTATTGATTAGTCCCTACAACAGTGGTTATATACACGTGTCTCGAATGTGAGATTATTATATAAATTCTGCTTATGAATCCTTACGGTCTCATTAAGCATTCTCCGCACGTCCTACGTAATGATTTGATATAGGCAGTTTACAAATGCGTTTTGATCCTACACCACATCCATCTAATTTTGATGACGTTACAAAAGGGTTAAATTTTTCATTTCCACCAAATGCCTTCAAGGTTATCCAGACATTTTCAGCAGGATCGTCTATGATTATGGATCTAGAGACTACGGCGTATTCTGATGAGGTCATATATCTTGTAGGACTCAAAAATATATTAATTGATTGATTGATAAGTCGATTCGTCTATATATCATAGTCATCATTTATTTAAGACAAATTGCATCAATATTCCCTGAATAATCCGTCATCAATTGACATTGTATGGTTCGATACTTGCACCATATCGCTTAAATTAGCCAAATGACCTAATAGCTTTATGCAATCTAGTAGGGCTGCTACATTTAATTTTGCAGAAAGTAAGCCCAAACTGCTTGCAATAATATCGGTTGTTGTGGTTGGAGTATTGGCAGTACCCGTTATATTGCCACATATTGGTCACGTCTATATGATCTACCATATTCTGCTTCACCTGGTAAGCCTTATCATATCCATTTTCCTCGGAATCGTGGCCATCATAGCCTATAAGCGAAATAATTCGAGTAGGCTCTTATTTATGGCATTAGGCTTTTTGTCCCTCGTAGTAATAGAATGTCTTTATCTATTGTTTGCGACTGTAAATATCGAGGATATAATTATACCTGTTGTAAGAATCGAATTACCTCACGTGATTCTTTTTGCTATGCTGACTCTGTTTGGTATTGGGGTATTTAGGGTGAATAATAAGAAATCATGAACTTGAGACCAGACCATGGAAATGAAACAACTCAGCTGTTAGAACATGGTACTCAGATCCAAACCATTCAAGAATTCCGGAGCGACATAGATGAATCACTTTTAGTCTGTATCGATAGAAATCCTGGAGTCAGATATAGAGAGTTACTCAGAATTTCTAGACTTGGCAATGGTGTTTTAACTTATCATCTTTCAACACTTGAAAGAATAGGAAAAATAAGAGTTGATAGGAAAAGAAGCAAAATAACACGATATTATCTAACAAATGTTCCTTATGAAGATACAGATCTAATAGGCCAGATGAGAAATAAGATGACACGACAACTCATACTCTTCACTTTAGAACACGATCGATGTACATTTGGCGAAATCGTTGAAAATAGCGGGAAGGCACCCTCAACGATTTCATGGCACCTTAGTAGATTGCGAGATGCAGGAGTTATCTCTGTCTCGCTTGGAGAACGCTCCCAGCATTACACGGTAGTTGATAGCAGAGAGGTCAAGAAGATTTTAGTGATATACAAGGATGCCTTTTTGGATAAGATTGTAGACAACTACGTCGGCATAATGGATCAATTGTAATGCTAATCTTTTATCCTCTGAATGATGTCTAACAGAGATCGAAAATATTTCGTTAGTCTGTTTGTGCCAATGACGTTGTTATTATTACTTTGGTTCTTACTTTTTATAAGTATGACGCTTGTGGAACAAAGGGTCTTTGCAGATACGATTAAAGGCGCAATACGTCAAAGGATAGGCAATTACGACATGGAGATGAAAACCCTTCCGGCAAACCCAGTCACAAATACAAATACGAAAATTCAATTAAGAATTGGGAGCGTCGAAGGCGATGAATTAGTTGATATCCCAATTGTTATCAGGTTATCAAAGGGAGGGTCAGAATTAACGAGAACAAATCCTGTGTCTGTAACATATGGCCATTACACATTTCCATACACATTTAATCAGACAGGTATTTACTCGTTAGATGTCGATGTATATGACACATCCTATAATAGTCAGAACATCACCTTTACTTTTCCAGTAACAGTCGTCAGTCCATTTATGTCATTTTTTACTCCTTCACAGCCCTTGAATGTAGTATCTCTGGAAATTGTGCTAGTTGTAGCCTCAATATCCGGAGTAGTTGGCACGGTTTATATTAGACGTAAGAAAGCTCGCGCGATGGAATCCTGATTTACCATTCATAAGAAGTACAAACTAATCTTCGAAATTTATGAAGCATTTGGTACCCAATTTACCTGATGTGTTACAATAGGTGTAGGTCATAATGAGAAGAGTGAATCAAATGCCATCATTTTATACACGTTAACATTATATTCAATATATTATTAGTATAATATTCGCTTAATTATCTATTTAATACAACATTGGTAAAACGAGAACTTCTTTATGCCAATTTGGAACAATTTATCGCCGATTCTTTGATTTGGTTAGTACACTATGACCTTATTCTATGATTTGACTTTAAGTATTTAGTAAAACATATCAGAGAATTCTCTCAAAGCCTTAGCATTTAGACGTACAATCCACCATAATATATCATAATAACCTATCATAATATTATTTGCCTATAACAGGATTATGATAAGAATCTGATATCATAGCCAAATACAAATGCGGCTCACAAATGCTTTCAAATCCAGAAATATTGAACTACCGTACATGGTTCATTAAAATGACAACTCGCGCGCTTGTTAATCAAAATATCTTTATCACTTTTTACGATATAGTTTCTCCTTTTGTAGTACTTGGTCCAATCTCTTCAATTGGTGTTCGTTGTAATGGAACGCTAAAGAAAAAGGTAGCTCCTTTTGTATGGTCACCATTATTCTTGCCCCAAATCGTGCCACCGTGTGCTTCTATGATACTCTTAGAAATGTACAATCCTAATCCGGTCCCCTGCGTAGATTTGCTAGTAAATTTCGTAAATAATCTTGATAGTATTTGTGGATCTATACCACGACCAGTATCACTTATACTCACCGTTGCCTCATTTTCATTGTTCTGTATTAGAATTGATATTGTACCATGGTCAGTAAATTTCACGGCATTGTTCATCAGATTAGATATGACTTGAATAAGTCTTGCCCTATCAGCATCAACGAAGATGTCTTCCTGAGATGATGAGTATTCAATTTTCACATCTTTGTTCTCCTTTCTAATTTGCGACTGAAAATCTACCGTAGCATCAGAAATTAATTCATTTAGCCTAACATGCTCTTTCCTTAGCTCCAGTGTACCACTTTCAATTCTGGTTATATCTAGAATATTTTCTGAAAGTTTCTGTAGTCGCTTGGCATTTCTGACTACGATATCTATTATCTCTTGTTGTTTTTTCGGATCCATACCTTTTGTTCCAATCATAGAGGAAAGACCAAGAATTGGTTGAATCGGCGTGCGAAGTTCATGGGCTGCAATATTGATAAATTCATTCTGCATATCGTGAGCTCTTTTTAGCTCATCATTGACTAAATGTTCAGACCAAAGCAATTCAAATATTGATTTAAACGAATCTACACCGGGTTTGCTGTTAGAATACACACTAAAACCGATCGACTCAGAACAATTCTCAGCATCAGGATTATTTGCTTCTACGCGTAAAAATCTCGAACTATCAGCTATAATCATTCCGGCTGAAGAATCGTGACCATCAAGAACTCGGATACCGGGAGCTTTTGCAGACATTCCTGTTGCTATCTCAGAATTTATTTCGCTTAATGGGCAGATAATTTTTACTGTTACGCCTTTCTTGGACAAATTGATCAGCTGATCGATAATTCCTAGTTTAGTAATTCTGACCATTGCTTTGTCATTCGGAAGCAAGAGCAGTGCTTCTGTCTTTACTGACTTTACAAGGTCTACAAAGACTTGACTCACCTTTTCGGGATCCGTGATTACATCAAGAAAATCTGGCTCGATGCCGCGCTCTATAGATTCTATTCTATCTTTGGCATCCACTCCGGTACTCCACAATTCCTTAAAGATAGAAATGAAGTGATCGATGTATGCAGGCTCGCTGCTTACCAATAAGTTGTGAACTAGATCACGATAAGCTGCCCCGTCTTGAGCTTTGCCATCAAAATGATGATTGACTTCTACTTCATGCAAATTAGCGATCATATCCTTGTCTGAAACTGCAAAATCAATTGGAGGCATATTTTTTACATGCCTTATTTGTACACCCAGCTTTAGAAATTCTTTGATCACATCGATGCTATTCTTGTCCACATTAGTGACCAATCTAATACCTCTATGTTCTCCATTCTTGAAACTAACCATAACTTGCTGATACAAATCAAAGTAGTTGTTATATGCTGATCTCGCGCTACTGGACCTTAAGCAAGCTAAAAACTCATTCGAGCTTTCCAAAATCTTTCTTCCTTCTCGTAGTATTTGGTCGTAATCGCGTACTACTTTAATCTCTTTCAGGACATTTGATAGATATTGTTTCATTTCCTGCTCAGTTAATGATGCCTTAATACCGCTTTTCTCAGTCAAGAGCTCTTCTTGTTGTACTGTAACTGACATTACCTTTCTTTCCAATCGCTGCTTCAACTGCGCTGCGCCTACGTTAACAAGTGTCTTTGATTCTTCCAAAGCCGATTTTCTAATGAAATTCCGTAATCTTGCATCTTGAGACAGGAATATAGCAGATGCATAAAGACCTATACAGAACATGTACGAAGATAAAAATACCAATGAATGGGCGGCTACACCATATGTGTGTTGTAATCCGGATACCTCGTTTGCAATTCCAACCGTTGAAAGGCCAATAGCGGCAATCATTAGATAATCTTTAACCTTCTTTGAGGTGATATTTCTTGTTACTATAAAAAATGCAAGACCAAATAGAAGGCTGCTGCCTATCGTACCTGCTCTAAATACTATTCTCATATACATCCTATAGGTAGCGTCGTTTGGCAGTGAAATTATCAGACCACTTCCGATTATGTACAAAACTAGGGGGACAGACAATAAGATCCAATACTTGATAGGAAACTTTACTATTTTTTGACCAATTCTTTGATAATACTGGCGTAGGAGTATGAAAATGCTTATCCATGTAAAAATATATGGAGTGTCAGAAACAAGGTATGTAATAAACTTGTGAACAGGAATCATAGAGGATGGAACTACGTACAGGGTAGTGATATCTTGGCCGACTATTTTATACTGAACTTGGCCATCATATTTTTTGCTAGTTTTGTAGATAAATGACGAGTTTGGAATAACGTTAGTAGGTGATTTTTCTTCAATTACCTTTTGCACTACTATCTTGTCCAGTGCGTCTATTCCGATGGACATTCCTAAGCTAGCAGCTGCCAATCCAAAAAATAAAAGCATGATTGTGCCCTTATTGCTTACCTTGTACCAAGAGAAAAATCTATAACTAAATAGTCCCAAAATTATACTACTAGCTATAGATGCTACTGCGTTAACCGAAGTTGCCTCTATCCTTGAGTGCGTACAGAAGTTAAAGAAGTTATAACAATTCGTCATGTCGTCATAGATCACAAACAGGAGGATACCTAATAATGAAATTTGGACTACAGATACTGAAAAGTGTATCCTTTTTATGAATAAAGATTTTTCTCTCAAAACGTTACTTGTTTGTTTTATATATTTTAAGAGAACCCAAGAAGCCAATCCATATCCAACTCCAACAACAGACAAAAATAAGATCGTTTGTAGGACGTTGTCAAAATTTATAATTTGACGGGTTAGCAATAAGGAGAATATTATTAGCGAAAGCAGGACTGCAGTGACGCAGATTAATAATTTCGTACTGTTTTCATAGCTTTTCAGAGCTACAAGCCTAGAAACAGATATGTTTTCCATATATTCGGATAGGAAGTATATACACCTAGGATCTATCTATACTTTTTATGAAGTAAATACAAGCGATCCGGTTAATTAACGGTTACGATCGTCCAAAGTCGAGTAGAGAGAGATGATGGTTGGCCTATGCGCCATTGTGTCCAGTCACGTCGCAAAGGAGTCAATTATATTCCCTTAGTCGAAGCCACTCAGTTGAAGGTGAGTCCAAGAGTACTATACCACAGGCCTCTGTGACTTCTAGTCAGAATCTACTTTACGAACATCTCAGTATATATCGTTCCAGTATTTATATGATGTTTCTCCCAAGATTCCGATTCGAACTCACGATATTTAGTATCTCCAGTTCGAAGCTACTATCATATGTTCTTTATCAAGGAGATTGCTATGTCCATTGGTTATTTACTTAGAACCTATCCCAAAATTATCCTCCTGTAAACAAGAATGCAACAACCCAAACATACTAACGCAAAATAGTTTTCTAATTTCTTTTCATATCTAACTGAAAGTTTTCTGAGCCTTGTTGTGCCAGGAGTTGGTTCTTTCAACGACCCATCTTCTGGAACTATGATGGGC
>JANWJI010000098.1 GCA_025449515.1 Nitrososphaeraceae archaeon
CACCTGTAACCACTGGAAAAATAATAGTTACTAAACAGGTAGTTAACGATGGTGGAGGCAACAAGAGACCATCAGATTTTACAATTAATGTCGATGGAAATAATCCCTCTCCACAATCATTTCCTGGAAGTTCAGTTGGCTCTACAGTCACATTAGAGCCTGGAAATTACCAAGTGTCAGAACAGGGCCCAATATCTTCCGAATATGTGCCTGGTAAGTATACACCAAGCTACTCAACAGATTGCAATGGAGTTGTCAAGGCGGGTGAAACAAATAATTGTACTATAACGAACAAGTATAATCCATTCGTCCCAGGCTTGCTATCGAAATTAATAGTTACTAAAAGGGTAATTAACGACGGGGGAGGCAACAAGAGGCCATCAGACTTCACCATCATGGTACATGGAAATAATCCCTCTCCTAGTTCCTTCTATGGAAGTTCGTCTGGAACCAATGTAGAATTGAAGCCGGGCAAGTATAGTGTTACAGAAACTGGTCCCACATCTCGCTACACCACTGACTATTCAAAAGATTGTTCAGGAAATGCTAATCCTAATTCGATCAAGAAATGTAATATCATAAATGTTTATCAAGAACCCAGACCAACTTCGAAATTAATAGTTATTAAGAACGTTGATAACAGTCAGCAAGGGTCTTTGAACAAAAGACCATCCGATTTCACAATCACGGTACATGGAAATAATCCTTCACCTAGGTCATTTACTGGAAAGTCAGATAGTGGAATTTCAGTCTCGATTTATCCAGGTAGCTATAAGGTGACTGAAAAGAGCCAATCTGGATATATGGTAGATTATTCCGCTGATTGCGAGGGTAACATAAAGTCAGGACAAACAAAGGTCTGCATAATTACTAACGAGGGTACAACCCAGTCTTTGCCTATCATAGTTACTCAACCAGTAATAACTAACATTACTGGATTTTCCTCGCCATTTGGGGTTACAACAGATACTGCTAATGGTAACGTCTATGTGACTAACTACGGTAGATTCAATACAACTGGCACTGTGTCAATAATAAATAGTTCTACTAACACTATAACAAGTTCTCTTCCTGTCGAAAAGAACCCTCAGGCTGTCGCATATAATTCTGCCAATGGTCTTGTCTACGTCGCTAATATTTTATCCAATACTTTATCCGTAGTCAATGGTACTATCAACAAGGTAGTAAATTCAATTCCAGTCGGTAAATCTCCTGGCAATAGTCCAAGCGGGATAGGCATAAATTCCATAAACAATACAGTATACACAATTAACACAGGATCTAACACTGTTTCAGTAATCAATGGTACAAACAACCAAGTCAAAGGATATCTCTTGGGATTCTTTAACCCGTCGTCTGTATCATACGACCCGGATAATGATGGGATTTATATCACTAACAAGGGGACAAATACTATATCTATAATTAATGGTACGACTAATAGCGCAGTTAAGACTGTGTCTTCGGGCGGAGTTTTGCCGTCAGCTTCAGTCTATAACTCGGCTAACGGGCTAGTCTATGTGAGTAACGCCGGTTCAAACACCGTATCTATTCTCAATACTACAACTAATAGCGTAGTAGGGACAATTCCTGTAGGCGCCGGGCCTAACGGCATCGCGTATAATCAAGACAACGGTAAAGTATATGTTGCAGATTCTGTATCAAGCACAATTTCTGTGATAAATGGTTCATCGAATACCGTCAGTAATACAATACCGGTTGGAAAAACGCCCATCGGGCTAGGCTATAACCCAATAAATAATAGCATCTATGTCGCGAACTCTGATTCGAATACAGTCATCGTAATAAAAGAGACCAATCCTTAGTTAGTGAAGAACATATCTTGAATTTTGGAGTGTTTCCTATTATAGGACATTGTGAAATTGGTGAAATGTCGACGCAGTGGCCGCTTAACGTATGTTACACATTCTTACTACAGTAAGCTTTGGCAGTTTATCTCGTAAATTAATTATTCTTTACAAGGAGCCTATATAGATAGAGAGTATTAATTAATTACGCGATTATCACATGTCTAAATGCATATTCTAAGTAATTCGAGTACACACCGACACACTAGTGAGTCGGATATGAAATAAGAGCTTCGCAATCTGCATGTGAGTGGTCCTTCGAATATTAATACGAATTCGCATCTCGATAAGGACGATGGAGATTGAATTTTGTCTGGTGATTGATTAAGTTATACCTAATCAATTATGAGAGGATCAAGTCCAAGGAAGATATATTTCCAAATAGTCAGATAAATAGATAATCTCGAAATTCGAAATCAGAACACTTTTAGTTATGGCTATTCTAAGTGGTACTTCGACATATATTGCCTGATGTCAATTATCGCGATATTGCACTAAATTCGTCATCAGAACACAGTCAGATAGGTTCGACAAAAAAAGGTGGTGTGGAAGCAGAATTCTTTGAAGTCATATCAAATCCCTCTACCACTGAAGAAATCCTGCTAAACTTGGCTAAATCACTACGAAAGGAAATCTTGTACCTTGTACCAAATGATAGGGCTCTAGTAAGGGTACATAAAATAGGCCTAATCGACCTACTGATTCGGGCCTCTCAAAGGAAGAGTGTAAAAATAAAAATTATCTGTCCCCTATCTGATATAAATTCAGATATTGTCAGAACTATAATAGAAAAAGCCCCTGAGATAAAAATTATCCCGGGAAAAACTACCTCATCCGGAATATTTATCGTTGACGATTTAAAGATGCTGAGGGTAGAAGTCAAGGATCCAGGAGCGAATGATTTCTCGAAAGCGATAGGGTTTGCCCTTTATTCTAATAGTAAAGCCAGCGTTAGCTCGTTCAAGATGTTCTTTGATTTGTTATGGAATGCATACCTCCAAAACGAAGAGCTGATCAGACTTGATAAAATGAAAGACGAATTCATAAATGTAGCAGCGCATGAATTCAAAACACCCATACAATCAGTTTTAGGTTATCTCGAACTAGCAAGGGCCGACTCAGAATATAACACCACTGACAAAAAAAGAGGCGGACTAATTGACGCTGCCTATAGAAATGCAGTCAGACTTCATAGATTAACGAAGAATTTACTGGAAGTAACTAGAATTGAGAGCCACGCTTTGTTCATGAGCAAGAGAAGGTTTGATTTAAAAAAGCTAGTACTTGGCCTGGTCAATGACTTTCAAAACAATGCTTCGGTATTATCCCGGACAGGTGAGAGTAGCGATTTCACTCGTAACAATTTCTTAACGAAATTTTCTTATTTGCCAAATGACGATGATCTATTTGTTAACGCTGATGAAGAGAGAATCACCGAAGTTCTTTTGAATTTGTTAGATAACGCAGTCAAATTTACCAAATGGGGACATATAACAGTTACAATTGCAAACGATAAAGATAAGAACCAATTATCTGTTAGCGTAAAAGACACCGGTGTTGGAGTACATCCACAAATGATACCGAGGTTATTCACTAAATTTGCAAGTAAATCCTCGGGAGGAACCGGTCTAGGACTTTTTATCTCCAAATCTATCATTGAGGCTCACGGAGGTAAGATATGGTTTCAAGAAAACTCAAGCAATAAGGGATCTACCTTTGGGTTTACTATTCCTTTACTGGAGGAACGTTAATATCTTTAGAAATTTGACTGACCGCACATACTTCCATTTGTCCGGGATCGTCATTTGATACGTCAACAAAGAGTATGTCCTGGTATTTTAGATTAGTTCACTATAATTCTGGATTCCTACATATCAAGAATAGTATATGCCGAGATACCATATTTCCTCAAGATGTCGCTTCCGCTAAGACCGCCATAGGTATCCTGACAGCTATTAAATGAATCTCTACTTCATAATGACAAATGCGCCCTCAAGAAAAGAGGGTCATACCAATCTAAATCAAGCCAATCATCCAATCGATCTAATAGTGAAATAGGTTGTTATCAACTACATCGAATTGCGCCGGTTATGTTAAAGAATGCGGTAAGCATAAGAGTACCTATTTTCATCTAGTACGAAATAATATACCGTAGCAAAAAACGTCAAATGAACTTTGCTAAGCCGATCAACCAGAAATTGGCCAAAATCGGATAATGTCCTTAAAAGGTTATCGGGAAGTATTTATTAAATCTCTTACTCATAATTTGACGCAGTGCCTGAAAAAAGCATAATCCATCCAGAATTTCCGAGATTTGAAAAGATAAGTACAAGACTTGCTTTGATACTCATTTTGGCGTCCGGGATTACCTTCAGCACGACCTCTATTACTAATGAAAAGATGATAAATGCGATTGATAAATACAGTCACAATATTTCTGGTTCTATCCATAGTTTTTGGAGAAAAAAAGGATAACTATGGTAGGAGAGTCTTTGATATTATACTTGCCAAGGGACACTAAGCGATCTGAAAGACTGGTTCATTCAAGTTTTAGATTGAGGCAGGACGTACTAAAATCCTTAGAAGTAGAAGCTAGGAAAAGAGGAGTCACGCTCAGTAGCCTTGTCAACAAGATCTTGGAAAATTATATGACTAGTGAAATCTATTTTGAGGAGCTTGGGTTCATGTTGATGAGTAAGGGTTTCCTTAGAAAGACTTTCAATGAGGTGACTGAAAAGCGTGCGGAAGACCTCGGCAAGGATTTAGGGCTAACAGTTGCAAAAGAGTATGTAGCATATTTTTTTCCAGAGGTAAACACTGATAGCCTCATTAAATTCTTAGAATTGTGGTTCAAGCGCTTTCAGTCATTTTCCCATAGAATGGATAATAACCGACATTATTTTACGATAAACCATGAGATAAATATCAATTTTTCAATAATATTGAGAGCTATGTTGGAGGGCATAATTGAGCCTATTGCAAAGAGGACAGTGGCCTTCAGAGAATTAACCCCAAATACCATCGCATTTTCTTTCGAGATCAGCTAATCATACTGCGCGATTCTGTTATTGAAATGGATACTGCTAGGATTGGGTGCTAAATTTGAGTGTCAAGTTAAGCCAAAGAGATTCCAAAGTCACCGGAATATCGATAAAGGGTCGAAATGTTCGACTTCCATAAATTATGCCTACATTCTATGGGTAGTTTAGAAAAATGAACAGACAATTATCTAGATTCTAATTCCATCTTAATTCGCTTAACAAGACTGTCTATATCAATTGGTTTAGTGATAAAGCATCCGACGTTTAGCCCCGGGAATTCATGCTTTAATGATTCGTAGTAGATTTCATAGGCCGTAATGAAACAAGCGTTCGCCTTTTTATCTCTTTTCTGTATCTCTCTGTATAGTTCGAATCCCCCCATTTTATTCATCTTAACGTCTAGTAATAAAAGATCATATGTGCCAGGCTTGAATGCTGCCAGTGCCAGGAGCGGATCATTAAATGCATCGACCAAGGCGAATCCGCTACCTTCTATGCCTTCCTTCAAGGCTAAGGTGGTATCAGGCTCGTCGTCCACGAGCAATATCAAGTATTTGTGTTTAGCTATATTCATAATATCTGTAATTATCTTTACTAATACTTTTTGGTTACTCTTGTTGACAAGGTATAGATTCAACATAATTCAAATTCTCTTCAATAAAATCACTAGCAATTGAAGTAGTTGTTTCTTATTTGAAGAGTGATTGTGTAAACAATTAGTTGGTCCTGTGCTACGGTGTCAACCTTGTCCAACCATGTTAGTTCTGTACGACATTGTAGCCGTAAGTCTTATGAATGTTGTGGTTAATACAGTGCACAATGAATAGGCACGTTTTCCCAGCAACTAGAGCATTGAAAAGGAATTCTGTAACACTGGTGGCGTCTATCGCGGCTATCTTTGTTGTACTAACTGCTGCATCTTCCATTGGAGTAACAATAGTAAATGCGCAAAAAACTAGTCCGCCTCCAGACCATTATATTGTTCAAAAACCGCAGAATCTGGAGTAGATCCACTCCCAGGACACCAGGGTCATCAATTAGTAATGGCTATACCGCCTCGGGATGACGGAAAGATCTGGACCGGAACTATATCATGGACTGCAAGTTATCCAGTTGAAATGGTCATACTACACAAATACGATAATACTAGCGCAAGTGGTAATGCAACTTTTGGGAAACCACTAACCGCTCCATTTGGCAAAGGAGAAGTAGCAATTTCTCTTGTAAAGAATCCCAGCGGTACCCCGATACCATCAGGCTCTCTTGATTTCGTAGGTAATGCTGTTGCTTTCCATACCTTGGATGGCCACAAGTTTACCGTTACCTATACTGCAGATGCTAGAGCAGAGGATCTATCCAAGACAAGCAAATAACCAGGTAATCTCTATCTTACCCAAAAAATATTTTTTTTTGTAAAAGCCTTAATTTATTAAAGACGATGATTGAAGGAAGATAGAGTGACGATTTGGTATTATTGACTGAAATGGATTGAGCTCAGGTAGTTGATTGTATTTCCATCTTTGATGGATTAGCAAAAGTTAATTCTAGGAAAGTACTTAAGATATAGAGACTGGGACTGCCTCAGTAGGTAAATGTTTATTCTATCATCATCGGATTTGAATTCAATTAGGCGAAGTATGATTTGGTCTTAGTAATATGAAAATAGGTATTTGACATCTAGAGAAAAATGCGCGCTCTAAAGTAAAAGCCAGTCGCTAATAGCCCTGCACATTCAGTGATGCGGTTAGAGATTTGAAGATTATCAAATTGCTATGTCACTAAACTGAAAATCACTTTGACTATTACTTGCTAAGCTTAGCAATGATAGTAGCTGCCTTCTGAGCTCCATTTTGATCTGCATTGACGCTGGGTCTAACTTTAGTCGTAGTGATTTTGTCTTCGATTAAAGATTCCAACTCAAATATGTCTTCATATTTATATCCCATCAATCTCGCATTTTCTTCCTGTTCAAAATGGTTCTTGATGGGAATGAAAATCCCTGGCGTACCATAAACGCAGGATTCGTCGATCGTTGACTTTCCTGCGAGGGATATCAAAAGGTCTGAAGCATAGATATATTCATGTAAATTTTCAACCAAGCCAACATTCCTAAAATCATCATTTGATGCGATAAGTTTCAGAGAAGGACCTGAAAAGACAAACAAATCAGTATCAAGCCTTTTTCTGAGCTTTCGATGAACCGTTATCACTTTGTTGATTAAGTATCTGCCTGAGTCGGTTCCACCAATGCTGACAACGATGGTCTTCCTATTCATTCCAAATCTTTTTCTTAATTCAGATCTATTCGGCGTAGTCAAGTTCCTTACTATAGGACCAACATGCGATACATTGTCTTTATCATCTCCATGATTTGGAATAATGACACGGTCACAGCTTTTTATCATATCTTGCATAGATCTATTCATCTTCGACTCCAATACTGAGAGCAACGGTGCCCTGATAAATGAGGTTCTAACGATGTCAGTTATAAGGATTCGTTTCCGTTTCATTTCATTTGCAACTGAAATAGATGCAAAGTCTTCGTCGCTGACTACAAGTCCTTCTTCATCTGATTGTACAAACCGTCTGGCTATTGATTTACACTTTCTATAATGCCTTACATACTTTAGCAGCCATATCGAGGTGTATCGAAGTCTCATGTCATCATCTATAGTGAATCTATTAGGATGATAAACGTTGTATGTTTGATATCCAAATGATGAAACCATTTTGCATGCATCTAGCCCACTGACGACTAGTGGTTTGCTCACGCCTGAGTAACGAAGGCATTCCAAAATGGCGATATCTCTAGTTGCATGCCCTAATCCAATTGGACTAATAAAAAATATTGTAATATGTTTTCAAACCTCCGTAATATCATAGTAAACATTGGATCGAGGTCAGAATTATAATTGTTACATTTCTAGCTTGATAGCCTTCCTGTTAGACCATTGCTAACAAGTCGTTTAGTCTTTAACTTTCAGGTCTCATTAAGAGTCACTTGCCAGATAAATGCTCAATCTGACGCACAATACAAGCCAACTAGAATCAATATCATATCAGAACTCCATTAGGTTATCTATTATGGTAAGAGGCATGCAATTGATACGATAACCGACAAATGTCCATAACTTTTGTTTGTATTTGACTTCAACGTAGCCAATTCTAAAAACTCGTGTATATTCAGATCATCATTTTGATAAATTGCTACGCGACACTAAATTTAGAAATTTTTCGCAATATAAAAAATATTGTTAATATGTCAAGTATTGTCTATCTGAATACAATTGCTACAGAAATGAGAAAGTAAAACATAATCAAACTGAATGAGACCTTGGATATATTCATTTACAGCTCTCAATGTCGGAAGAATGATTTGTAAGTCCCACGTGACAATAAAATAGCGATGCTTATTGACAACACCAACTGATAACACTGTCGGAAAGGGACACATTCAAAAAAAATTTGGAGGAAAGTTTGTAGTAATTACAGGTGCTTCATCGGGTATCGGACGCCAGGTTGCAATAGATTTTGCAATGAGTGGTGCCTCTAAGATAATCATAATTTCCCGTACTGAACCGAAATTGATAGAACTTCAAAGGATGATTGAGCAAACAATATCCGATGATTCCGGAATAACAAAAGGACTTGATATAATTCCTTATGTATGTGATGTCTCTCGAAGACAAGAGGTAATTGCAATGGGAAGAGATCTTCTGCAAAAATTAGGCAGAATTGACATCTTGGTTAATAATGCAGGTTTTGGAACTTTTGGGTATGTCGGAGGGCAAGAGATAGAAGAAATAGAAGGGATCATGCATACAAACTATTTTGGGATGGTATATTGTACTAAGGTATTCTTGAATTCTATGTTGTCGAGGCGTACTGGTCACATAGTAAACGTTGCTTCGGTTGCAGCTAGTTTTGGAGTTGCTGGTATGGCTGCATACTGTGCCTCAAAATATGCTATGTTAGGTTTTTCTGAATCCTTGCTTCATGAATTGCATGGAACGGGAGTGAGAATAACGGTAGTGAGTCCGATAGGCGTAAAAACTAACTTTTTTAATAACAAAACTTTCCTAGATCGCAGGCCAAATTACACGGGGTTAATGCTGAGTCCAAAGACCGTATCGAGAGCTATTATTTCAGCATCGTGTTCTCCGAGGTTTGAAATAGTAGTACCTTTTTACATTCGGGCTGCGATCTGGTTGAAATACACACTGCCGTATCTTGTAAACCCATTGGTTGGAACTCTTTTCAGAAGACAGCTGAATGGATAAAAAGTTGAAGCCAGATAATGGATACGCAATATGGTACCAGATACTGCTACCTGACAACCTCGCCTTTGATCTATGATCTAGTCTAGCCCTATGATGGCAATAGTTGGTAACTGTTTGTAGATCGAAGTCATAGAACAGGATCCTGGCGGATCAAAGTCCATATACTTGCAAACCTAAAACTGGCAGCATCATATATTTGGTATTAAATCCCATTCAATCGCCATTGTATGCTACGATGTCGAAAAATTTGAGGTAAACTACATAAACACTCGCGTAAGGGGATAGAAAACAGAGAGAAACATGATTATTAGTATTGAACATATCTATTCGAATATGATACAAAGAAACTATCTGTGCCAGGATACCACAGAACATATAAGAATTAAAGATATTATAGTGGGTTCCAAAATCATATCTACCCAATAAAATCTTATTGGCTACTGGAAAGACAATGGTATTTTCAGGTTTATCTGATGTTTTTGCAATGCCTGACTAGAACTTGGTTTCTAGCTATTAAATCTCGATTTTCCAACCATCAGCGACACATCTATATTATTTTTCCATCACCTACGAACTTACGAACAGATGATTTGCAATATAATATATCATATGCCAAGGAGTTCCTACTAAAGGAATTACCTCAACTAAAGTGGCGTTTCTCCTGCCCACCAACTGTGACTGATTCTAACACGAACGTTAGTATATGAATTATTGCCGATAATTCGTGATTAGTATCGTTAATGGTTTGCAATTGCAGTGAGTAAGCCGAAGAAACCCGAAACGCCTTCAGTAGTCTGGACCTTGTGCTCAGATGTAGCTTTTCTAAACTGGTTCAAATGATGACGAAATAATCAAAATCTTTACTCTCAGAAGCTGTATGTACGATATTTTCTCACAAAGTTCTGAGAGGAAAATAATATATCTTATCTTGTCATGAAATTCCATATTAAATATCGGCCGCTGGTTGAAGTTCAGTCGCATACGAAAGGTGGATTGTTGGACTGAATTCACAAGCCAGCATCGCCAGCGACAGCATGAACCTATTGGTTCGTACGTAGCCTACTTAACAGTTATCTTATCCTATATGTCTTTTCTAATCATGCAATACTTCCTTTCCCGTAAGGTTTGCATGTAGATCACATAGGCCTACCAGATCCCTATCATGCGAAACATGCATGAATGGGATAATTAAACGAAGCAGGAAATTAGGATCACCGATATCTGCAATAATATAACCTATGTAATATCCAAAAACTAAAAGATTTAGAAAATATTATTGTCCAAAAAATACGCTATCATGGTAGGACGAATCTCAACATTAGAGGTCTGAATTCAATCTGACTAACCGATTTTGTTTCATCTAGCGATTCTACTTCAAAAAAATCATTACAACATGAACTACCTCCGTATTATCCTAGCCAAGATATTGTTTAGATGAGCAATTGTCACTACTTACTACAACATGCTAATGAACAGAATCACATTTTCCACATTATTTCTCGAATTGTTAGGACGGGCTTGTCGTAGTAGATAGGTTATCTATATTGAGAAAACCCTGATTGCTATCACATAGATCTATCATTTATCATTCCGGAATTATTATCTAGGAAGCCTACCAAATTAGAAAATGAATATTCCATTTGATCAATTGAATATTTGGATTGTGAGACAGAACATGTCCAGATTTGCAAGGAATTTATATGTCTATCGATTACATCCTAAAAATACGAACTTTTTTGAATCAATCAATATAATATTTACTTTGAGAGTAATTCTCCTTCAATAAATTTCTCAAATTCTGAATGGGTAAAAAGTGGTGAACACTCAAAATGATCTTTTATTACATTTCTCGGATCTTGTCTGTCTATTACGCAAACAACCCCGCTTACTGATGCACCATGTTCTCTCACGGCATCGATTGCCATTCTGATACTATTACCGGTAGTCATAACGTCTTCGACTATCACAACGGGATCTTGTATGTTTCCTTCAATTTTCTTCTGCAATCCATGTTATTTTATTGATTTTCTTACGTAGAACCCACTTGCGCCTGTACGATTAGTATAACTAGTATAACCCAGAGCTACAATGACTGAAATCAATGGAATAGCGCCTACTTCTAACCCTCCTATCGACTTTGGGTTAAACTTCGAAACTTCTGCTAGCAATAGCTCTCCAACTAAATTCAGTCCTTCTCCATCAAACAATCCCTTTATATCATAATAATAGTAAGTCCTCTCTCCACTTGATAACGTAACAGATCGGTCAAGTACTTTGATACATCTTTCTTGAATTAATTGTTTTAGTCTCGATTTCTTTTCAACGGTCATCGATTTTCCCCACCCACACACTATGTCCTCCCATTCACATCAGATTCTGTAGAAGGATTAATAATCTATTGTATAACG
>JANWJI010000099.1 GCA_025449515.1 Nitrososphaeraceae archaeon
AATTCAGAAACTTCGTTATGTTGTAACGCTTTTAACACTTATCACGAATGGGCCAGATACGGATTACTATCTTTTGACCGAAAATTTCAAAGTTAGTTGACTAATATCAGATTTGTGCAACAAAGCATAAACTGGAATAAATTTCAAGCCGTGTCTGAAGGTACTATTACAACAATTTCAAATGCACTGACAGAGAGTCCTCGTCGTAACAAATCCTCTAAATAGTTTATTAGAAAACGAATTATAATGTGATAGAAATCCAGATGTGCCAACGCTGGCAGGCTTCCGAGTCCTATTTCGGGCAACCTTAGGGCATATATTATCATGGACATAAAATTTGCATCTGAGATCTTGGGCTTTATGCGAACTATGTGATTTGGTAGAATTATTGTTCCTACATGCTCAGTTGCTTTTAATTTCATTCCTGTCAAAGTAAAAATAACTTCTACTTTTCCTTTGAACTCGGAGGAATCTATAAGCAATATAATCTATATTGCTGCCTCAGAATCACTCATTTTCGAATATTCTAAGATATTCGCAAAATGAGTTTTTATCTCCTTGAGAACTTGCTCGTCTCTTTTCGCAAAGAAGTACTGCTCTGCTAAGGGCAGCAATTCATATTCGATGATCCTCTTCACCTTTTCATGATCCATATTATTTTCCATGAAATAGGAATGCCCAATCTGAAAATCTTTGTCCATTCTCTGACTAATAATTTCGTTTACAGCTTCAAGACTACTAATAAAATCTGGTTTATTCATGAATTCCGAATTTTTATCTAACCATGCGCTCAGTATCTGCATGTCCGGGTAGAATTTTTTCATTGAAAACCTTCGTCGATTAGCATAGTCAAGAAATGCTACAGATCTGTCTTGGCTATTCATTGTGCCTATGATGTATAGATTAGATGGTATTGCAAATTTGTCTTCATCACTCGAAGAATATATTAAAGTTATCTTTTTGTCTCTATTTAGCAGAAGATGAATTAGCTCTTCAAATATTTTCGCAATATCCCCTCTTAATTTCGTCTATAATAAGTACAAATCTTTCATCTGGAATTTTTGAGGCCTTTTCTACGAACCTCTTGAATATTCCGGGTCTCTTGGAAAAACCACTCCTTCATTGGGTCTTATACCTTCTATGAAATCTTCATAACTATAAGATGGGTGAAACTGTACCACCTCTACGTTTTCACGCTTGCCAGCAAAATAGTCTCCAAAAGCTTCAGCTACATAGGTCTTACCTGTGCCGGGAGGTCCATGAAAAATAAACTGACCCTTCTCCAGTAAGCGCTGTTCAATATCTTCTATATCAGTGACGCTAAGGTGCGTCTTTTCTATTAGATTTGGGAGAGCAAACATTATGTCCATATTATCTACATATGAGGATAGCAAAACATTGTTGCCTGACAATCGGTACGGGTCTCTTTGAATATTGAAATTCTTATTTATATCGCTTCCACTTTTCTGTTCATAAATAACTGGCTTCAGTAGTTCAAACGGTAGAGACAAAAAATGGTCCTGAATCTTATCTAAGATTATAACAAAGTTTTCAGCATTATTTGAATCGTAAAAATCGTAAAGACGATTTGTAATACCCTGCCATATTTCTGAGTCCATTTTTGAACTCAGAACGTTCCCGCATATTCTATACTCCTTATCTTTATTGGAGATTGCAAATCCTTTAGCTGCAAGGTTATCTGGAATAGCTTCAAAATCCAAATTGCGTTTTACACATTCTTGTCTAATCCTTTCATATAATTCACTGAACCGAACCTTCTCCTTCGACTAATTTTTTTTCGTTTCCGACTATAAAATCGTAGAGGTCGTTTGGTAATGGAATTATAGCGTTTTGCCTATTAAAATTTGCCAGTGCCTTAACTTTATTCTCAACCGCTGTTCGTTTAGATTCATCTAGATCGAGCTCCCTATAGTTACTGAGGTATGCAACTTTCTTATCATAATCTTTACCTTCTAGAGTTTTTCCCTTCTCTCCTGTATCATTAGCAATTGATATTTTGCCGTACGCAAAAAACTTCATTCCGCCCTTCAATCTATTTCCTTTTTCATCCCTAGTTCTCCGGAAAATGACTCGAGCGCCAGGAACTATTTTTCTGTAATTAAAAACATTGTCTCCATACTCGTACTTTTCCCCTTCTTTGTCATTCCAATTTGAATTGGGCCGCTGTAACAACAATAGATAGATGTCTTCACACCTACTCAAGAGAAAAGAATGAAAATTAGAAAATCTAGGTGCTTCCAAAGTCCCTGGGGAATTGATTTCTGGTCATTAGAGGAAATAATTTTTTGTCAGATTTGAAAGGTTCATATCTATAAATTTCATCTAGTGATATCTTGAGTGAATCACGCTTTATTTCTGCATTCCACCTATTTGCGTACTTTAATTTTCCCTCAGCCACCTCTTATCATTATTGGCTGGTAGTTTGCATGCATTTCCATATCGTTGATCAGGAACCGCTGTAAATCAAGAAAACCTAACTTATTTTGTGGCATGGGATCCACCTATTCCATTTGACTTTGCGATCATCTGTAACTCCTCCTTACACTCGAATTGAGATTGCGCAATATTAATACACATTGCTTGAGAATTTTACGATCTTTTTGCACATAGGTGAATAATTGCACTAAGTATCCTAATTCTAGGAAAATCATGATGTTGTTTATTTTTCTACAATGGTTCAACAGCCAAAAGTCAGATCTAGATAGGGTGCGGCGTGAGATGAATCTTATAGATTGGAGAGGGAGGGATAGTAACTGATCAAATTCGCTATCCCACGCCCCATCAATTTCGGTTTTCTCTAGATCAACTCCACCTGGATCCACCAAGAATACGACAGATTCCTTCATGCCTACAAAACATGCCCATAATTGTCATCCTTTGTAACTGGTGTAAAGTAAGGCAGGTTAACAACCGTCGCTATGAAAGTATAAAGAAGCACAATGACCAACCCTATTTTAATTAATTCATCCAATCCCGAAGAAGAAATATGTATGGACTAAAGGTTCATCTTGAACATTTGATTACCTCCACTCACAATCTTTGTAGTCTCTATGTTCAATTTCATCCCATTCCTGCCATAAATGGATGGACTACATTATCTGCTCGTTGCTATAATCCGATTTTTCTTTCTAATCTTGCTTTTCGATATAATCTCTGAAGACTTTGTCAATCTTCTCGTTACACCGCCTATAGATATACAAAAAGCCAATAAACCTGCAGACACTTCAGAAATGATACTAGTGCCTTCTTTTATATCTGGTTGAAATTCGTTACCAGTCTCCAAAGTGTATGACATCACCTTCCCTTTGGACGTATCTATCATATGACGACTATAGGAATAGTCATCAGAGGCCGCAGAAGTAGGATAAAGACCCACACTTTGTTTAACTGTATAATTTGTTCCGCGTACGCCTGATATTGCCCTAGATATTATTTTTCCAGTCGATTTAAACCACTTAAAATCTGATTTTGAGATATATTCTTTATACAGAGTTTCTTTCGGTTCATCTGGATCATTTGGCCCATCGGGATCATTAGGATCATTGGGGTTATCTTCATCTTCTGGAAATCCCCGTACATCGTCATATTTTGGATTTGAAAAATTCATGGATGGTTTAGAAGTTTGATCGTCATCATCACCCCATGGATAAAGGATATCTTCATGAAAGGAATGCACATCAATCATATATTGTATCTGTGGATGCTGCTCAAGCATATATCGAACATTTCGAGTTTCTGGTTCAGAGAAAGCAGCATTTCCTTTGAATATTTCATCACATGAATCAGAGCTGGTGCCTATGTTACTTTTCCACAAAAAGTCATAGTTGCGATTGATATCAACACCTTTGCAAGGAAGATTAGGATTAGGATTCATATTCTTTCTCCACATTGAATCGCCCACTGGTGACATGACAACGGCTCTGCCATCCGGATTTACAAGAGGAATAATAAATACATCCAGTCCGTCTACAACTTTTTGTAAGTCGAATTTGTCAAATGAGGATGATGATGCTTTTCCATACTTGAGCGATGATTGCGCAGTATATGCTCTGCATAAATCTAAAGAGAAACTAAGAAGTAAATCAGGGTTCACAATTTCACGCGCATGCACTCCTCCAAGGAACAAGGCCGCTTTCTTATTACCATTAACGATAGCATTATCGTTGTTGCCAATCTTCAATGCTTTGATAGTTCTATTCTCATGGGATTTCTCAGGTAAATCAAATATTTGAACAATTGAAGGATAGGTGTTAGCTAAATATTGCATACCTTCGTCAATGCCTTCGACAGTAAGATAACCTGGCAATGATTTTCGTTCTATCGATATCTTTATCTTTTTACTCATTCCTAGTATCTATACCTCCTTGCCCTTGATCCATTCCTTAAATGTCACAGCATGTACTTTGGCTCGTGCTCTCTTCGATGCTTCTTCTTCGACTATTACTTGATATCCGTTTTGTATTAGCATACCTATTTCTTCAAGGGATAGAAGTCCCTCTATTCTGAACTTGTTTTCTTCATGTTTAGTAGCCGTAGGCTTGAAGAGATCTAGATGATATTTCCTTAGATTGGCAAGTGCTGATTTACTAGGAGCAATTACTTTGACAAAAAATTTGTTTGAGCTCACGTTTGTAGATTCACGCTCATTGGTTGAAATGTATCAGTGCAGAAGTATTATACTTTAGTAATCCTCACATATTAGCAATAATAACAGAAAACTAAAAGTAACAACTGTCATGAAGAGAAGTCTGAACTAATTTCTTTTCTCTTCTTCATGATATTTTATAAAAGCCCCTAAATAAAATGCCAACGTAATTTCATTACCGAATTAGCATATTATATCCTAATTTGAATTCATACTAAAGTAACTTGGGTAATAGAGAAAATAAAGGTAACGAAGTAGTAATACTGATAACACAATGGTAATAGTTCTTACCTTTAAGATTCAATCTTGCCTATATTAGATATGAGAAACATGAGACAGGAAAAAGAAAAACTAGTTTTAGACCTTTATTACAAGGAAGGAAAGACTTACAGTGAAATAGCCAAGGAAGCACGAATATCTCTACGTGATATTGGACCTATTCTGAAAAAATCCGGATCAGAGCAATCCCTGTCCGATTCATCTCAAGTCTACAAACTCTTTTCAGAAGGCAAAGCTCCACTACAAGTGGCTATTAAATTAGGTAATACCCAAGAACTTCGAACAGAAAATAAGGGATAATTTCTAGTACTGTATCCGTGATGCATGCGTGAATCTAGTCCTATAGAACTCGCTGGAAATGTGACAAAAAGCTACGTATACTTTCGTCATGCTAGATGGAAAGGAAGGAGACAATGTCCAAGATGTGGATATCGATTATTGTACCATCTTAAAGATAGGAGATTTGGATGCAAACGTTGCAGATACAAATTTGGAGAGTTGACAGGAACTTATCTTGGAGAGTTTTATTTCTCTTGATATGCTAGCACACC
>JANWJI010000100.1 GCA_025449515.1 Nitrososphaeraceae archaeon
ATGGCTATCCATAACCAGATATATTCGGAACCAACCTTAATGATAGTTTCATCAATTATAAATTCGGTAATACGTATCTATCTTTCTGGAACTTAACATCTCTGGTTTGTACTTTTGAATCCAGTCCTTGATGGCAGTATGACTTCTTTTAACAAATCTAGACACAGCTTTGGAAGTATTTCTTAGTGAAAGACCGAGGAAATAAAGATACAGAGAATATGCTATTTCCTCAGGTTCTGTTCTCTTTCTTATTTGACACATCATATCCTATATCTGAGTCATAAAGTTATAGATTTTTCCTTAACTTTACAGAGCCGTTCTAGGGCACTATCTCAAATCTTCGAGCTCTTTTTCATCCCTATAATACTCAGGATTTAATCTAAAGCCTGATGTCGACTCATAGGGAATGTCACTCAACTTTAAATGATATTCAAGTCTTCGTCTCTTTAATTGCCTACCAAACCATAACACAAATTGTTGTTCTATCATACTTCCCTCTTCCTTCTTGATTTCTGGATGGACCTCGAGTAAGCCCTCAACAAAAGAAGGGTCGAAGTACAACTGGAAAAAATCCCATCCCAAAGCCTTTCCAGTCGAAGAGCATTCGCATTGACTTTTTGCGTGTATTCCCCACTCCAACTCTCCAATAAATTCCATGATTTTTTCTCTTTCCCTATCAAAGTTCAAACATGAACCAGATACTATAATCGTTGGTGGTTTTTCAGCAAATTTTCTATTCAATCTCTCATTTCTATTAAGGATATTATTGTATTTAAAGTCAGCAATCAATCAATGCCATCAATATCCGAATCCAAATTATATATATGCCTGAACTAAGTCGCATGTTCTTTCTATTCCCAGGTCAAGAACATAATTTCCGATTCTAGGTCCTCTATCTGCACCTACTAAAATCCTGTATAATATGGTAAAGAATTCTTTAATTCCGATCTCATTTCTTCTAGAAATATCAAAAATTCTTGATTGTAGATTTCTGGGAGAATCCTCATAACTTTCTTTACCTTTGAATTCTCTTAATGCTTGAATTAATTCCTTTAGTGCAGCTTTATCCTTCCCGGTCAGGTCTATTTCTGACCTACGGTCATCCTGGAGACCTTGGTCATCGGCCCAGTTTGAGGCTAGCCTAATCTTGTCTGTCAAGATATCATTTTTCTCGGCGGCAATACCGTACTTTGCCAGCCTTCCATAAATTCTTTCAATCCTCTCAGCATCCACTGAGAAGAGTAATGCTTGCTGTACCAAAAGCCGATAGGGAACATGTTTTGAAGGACTAGGGGAGGGCTTTAAGTGATTCACGTATTCATAAATACCCTTTAGCTTTGCAAGTTTTATTTGATTTTCTTCTGAAGCTGTGCCAAAATACAAATCCTCATAAAAATCATACTCATCCATCAGTGAAGGTATATCATCTATGGAAACGTGTCTTGTTCCGGTAACTCGCTTATATAACAAAAGCAAAAGAGATTCAGGTGTTCCATATTCTAACCACATTTGAGGTGTTAGAACATTTCCTTTAGATTTGCTGATTTTTTTTCCAACTTTGTCAAGAAACATCTCATATCTTAGATGTAATGGATGAGAATAGCCGAGTATGTCGCTAGATACCCAATCGTTAATCTTTACAGAGTCCATAATGTCCTTTCCATAAGCTTCAAATCGGATATCAAATGCCTGCCATCTAGCGGCAAATTCTACCTTCCAAGCAAGTTTACCATCTCCGTCATTAATGTTTGATTCACCGACGTATCCACATCCTTTAATTATTTCATTTCCTATTCGAGTGTCCAAACATGAATATGAGACCTTCATTTCTTGGGGGAAGTATTTCTCCCCTTTTGCAACGTATAGCCTATGGCAGTTTTGACAAATAGGAAAATAGGGAAGGGTTTGATTGTATTTGTCTTGTCCAATCATTGCTTGAATTCCGATCCCAAGACGGTTACTACTTTGCAGTATAGTATCAATTTGTTTTGACAACATGTTATTCTTGTAAGCCGCTGTGCCGCTCTGAAACTTGTACTTGATTCCAACTTTATCAAGTCCTTCCAGAAGCAGACAGCTCATATGAGCACCGTAGGAGGCATGACAGTCACCAAACGGATCCGAAATGTCTGAGACGGGCTTGGCAATCTCTTTACGCAAAAAGTCAGGTAAGCCGGACGGGATCTTCCTTAACCCATCCATATCATCGGAATATGCAATTAGCTCGCTTTTGTAACCGAGATTTTGAAGGGCAAGCGTTACGCCATATGCCCTAGCTGCGTCACCCATGCTACCTATGTGCGGAATACCGGATGCACCTAATCCACTTTCAACTCGTATAAGATTAGTATCTCTGCCTAGCTTGTGTTCTCTTGATATGAGATCATGTGCTATTTTATCAATCCAAGTCCCTTTGCCTATTATCTTCCCATTGATCTTCATGTTCTCATCTTAACCCCTTTGTCATGTACGGACCATTTTGATGATATCCAAATTTCCGATAATATTCCCTTGTTCCAACCGCACTTATCACTGACAAATTGTTGATCCCAAACTCATTCTTGACTATACTCTCTGCTTCATTCAGCATACCTAACCCAAATCCTTTATGCTGGTATTTGTCAGATCCAGTCTTTTGGCCAACGTCAACTGCTTGACCGTAGACATGCAATTCCCTTACTAGGGCAACACCACTTTCATCTTTTGTTTTTAACAACTTTATTAAGGGATTATTAGTATGCCGCAAGCGCAAAAAACCTAGAATAACTGATCTATCTTGATTTTCATACGACAGAAAGACCTCGTGGCCGTCAGAGGCGTCATAGTCTATCCTATTCAGAACCACCTTGTCTCCAGACAAGTACGAGTTGCCGTTTTGGAGTCCGACCTCTCTACATCTGATACATTTACACTTTAATCCTATTTTCTTCAGTTCTTCCAATGCTAACTGTCTTAGGTTTCCACATTTAGGTCCACTTCGTATATCCTTAGATTCAATTTCTCGCTGGACTCGCATAATTCTAACCCAAGGAGGTACTATCTTCTTCACTTCAATCAAGATTTTTATCATATCCTCATCAGTGTATGCATTGTACCTTCCACTTTTATACAGATTGAATAAACCAGTGCCCTCCAAAACAAGGGTGGGATAAATCTTTATCATATCTGGTTTAAATGAAGGATGATAAAATAAAGTCTTAAAATCAGTAATGTCATTTTCCGGAGTAGTGTTAGGTAGTCCTGGCATCATGTGTGCTACAATCTTGCAGCCACCATCCCTAGTGATCTGGAAGGATTCGATTACATCCTTAAGTGTGTGTCCCCGATTAACAGTGCGATAAACATTATCTCGTAAAGATTGAACTCCGATCTCTACTCTAGTAACACCAAGTTCAAGCAACAACTCGACTTGTTTCCGCTTGCAGTAATCAGGTTTTGTTTCGACCGTCAGACCCACGCATCTCGACTCACTTGTTTCATTAAACTTCTTCGCTTGTTCAAGTGTAGATGAAAGGTCTCGTTTCTCCCCAAATCTATTCAAGGCATCAAAACATCCTTTGACAAATTCCAGTTGATATTCATCAGGCAAGAAGGGAAATGTTCCGCCAACTATAACAACTTCTATTTTTGATATACTATGCCCCCGAGATTCCAGCTGATGTAGCTTATAAACTACCTGTTTGAATGAATCATAATTTGATTTCTGAGCTATCCTTGTGGACGGTTCAGATCCAGTATAGCTTAGCGGCGTATTATGTTCGATTCCACCTGGACAGTAGATACAGCGGCCGTGTGGGCACTCGTACGGTTTTGGCATAACAGCGACCACTGCAACTCCAGAAGCAGTTTTGATAGGTCTGACCATTAAGGTCTTCCGATACTCGCTGTCAAAGGGTAAGAATCGAATTATACTTTCGTTTTTTGGTATTGAAGTCAAATGATATGAAGCTGAAATCTCTCTTAATGTTTTTGATATCTCAGCAGTTGTCATTTTTGGTTTCATTGTTATTCTGTTCGCAATCTCATTGCAGGCCAGGGTATAGGCAGTTGACGAATTCAGAATTGAACCTGCAGGCTTTCTTGCGGCCTTCTTATCTTCCAATTGTGAAAAAATAATTAGGATAATTAATATTAATTTTTGTCTTTCGAATTTGATGTAGGTCAATAGATTTAAGTTGAAATATCAATTGAATCCTCACATGAACTAACAAATATTTGACCAGTTAACGATATCGTAGGATTATCGTAGACCTTTTTAACGTTTATTCCGATACAAAGTGGATACGTGTGGGGTGAATAAACTTTAGACAAAACGAGATCCGATAGTATTGATAAATCTGAAATAGACCAGTACATCAAATAGAGATTGGCCTAATAGATTTCTTTGTAATATACACCGTGTTCAACTGCGGGATTCTTCCACAAATCAATGGATAAATATGGCACAGTACAGAAAAAATTTGACTTTAAAGCAATCTTAAAAAAATATTCTATCTGAAATTCAGAATGCTATAGAGTGAGATTTCTGCCACGTATTCTAATTTGAACTTCTCCGCTACCATGACCAACTACGTGTCCAACGCAGGTGCATGGCATTCCGTGCTTCTCAATTATGTCAATAGCATCGTCGACAGCAGACTGCGGGAGCACTACACAAAAACCAATTCCCATATTAAAAGTTCTGTACATTTCCCTAGTCTGTATATGACCTTCTTTTTGAATGATCTTGAATATGTCGAGAGGTATAGGTAGGTTATCGAGCCTATAATTCACAGTACTGTTGAGCCTTGAGAATTTGGTAAATGAACCTCCTGTTACGTGCAACAGTCCGTGAAGAGGGATGTTGACCTTCTCGATCAACTTGATGACTGGGCGAACATATATCCTTGTAGGAGTTAGCATCATTTCCCCAATCGTTTGGTTGGCATCGCTCATAAAATCCGTGATAGAGTATCTAGATAGAAGAACCTTCCGTGCGAGCGTATATCCGTTGGAGTGGAGACCACTGCTACCAATGCCGATGATAGCGTCTGCTTCCTTGATCTTGTTGCCCATTGTCAATTTATTTTTGGTACGAACGATTCCAAATGCCATACCTACTAGGTCAAATGTTCTTGCGTGGTTGTGATCTGCCAGAAGATCGGGTATCACTGCTGTCTCTCCACCAACTATTGGTACGTTGGCATCCTTCGCTCCTTTTACGAGCCCGGTAGCAATGTTTCTTAGTAGAGTAGAGTCCGGAACCTTCACTGCAATGTAGTCAACAAATCCTGTTGGTATAGCACCAACGCAAATAATATCATTTACGTTCATCGCGACGCAATCAATTCCAACGGTGTCAAAACGATCCATCATTTGAGAAACAATTAATTTTGTTCCTACCCCATCAGTGTGTAGTGCAAAAATTTTACCATCAACTTCGATAAGCCCAGCATAATGCCCAAATCCTGAGAGAACCCTTCCATGATTTAGGAACGAATGAGAAGATGATATTATCCTTCCAATAGAATTTTGAGCTCTATTTACCTTTTTGATGTCTAATCCAGTACCTTTGTATGTCATCTTATTTATTCTCAAATCTCAATATTATTGTAAGTGGATACATATTACTTTTGACATGACGACCGAGATAAGGGCAAAAAGGATGACATTCCTGCCCATGTAGATCACATGAAGGATCGAAGATATGAATAGAAAAAGTACTAGGGACTATTCTAAGCTGGTTCTATTTTCTGGTACCGGTTATACAGCTGACTACCAGTATATGTCTTATAAAAGCAGATCAAACACAATGACACTGTATGAACCAATTCCGCCAACTGAAAACAGGAAATGGCCGCTACTTGTCTGCCAAATATTCTACTTGATAGTCGGATTTTTATGATTGCAAAGGTGGCCGAACCAGTCTAGAGATCTGACAGCATTTCATGAACAACAAGCCGCGAACAGTGTGATTAGGTTAGTACGATATAACGATGCAAATCCTAATTTCTTCTTTTTACATAGTAAGAGTAGGTTCTAAATAATTTTTTTAACCAGATAACACGTGAATTGATTGAATGATGATGTGAAGACCAGATTTCAGTTATTCTGGTTTTAAATTTCGTTCAGGTTCAAGCATATGTCTTCAGCCAATCCTGCAATCAACATAGAACGCAGATTTCCCTAGATTGTGCCTTCACACC
>JANWJI010000101.1 GCA_025449515.1 Nitrososphaeraceae archaeon
CTGTAGCTACGGGCACTCCAAATGGCATTTGCACTATTGAGAGGAGTGAATCTACGCCATCAAAAGAAATTCTAATTGGGACTCCGATGACAGGGAGAGTGGTTAGTGAAGCTAGCATCCCTGGTAGGTGAGCTGCACCGCCAGCTCCGGCGATGATAACCCTTATTCCGCGGCTCCTACAAGTCCGTGCATAATCAATCATCTTATCCACGGTCCTATGCGCAGAAACGATCCTGATTTCGTATTTTACATCAAAGAGCTTTAGTATCTCGGCGGCCTCTGACATGACATTTAGATCAGATTCACTTCCCATCAAAATACCTACGTTACTATGGGTTAACTCTAATCACCTCTAACTTGCCTCAATTATCCTCAATGATCGACTAGCCAGTTCAGCTCTTCGCATAGATTGTCTTAAAGAATTCGCAACAGCAGTAATATGACCAAGTTTTCTATGAGGTTTGGTTATATACTTGCCATAGAGATGAAGTTTTACCCCTGGTATGGCAAAGAGCGGTTTTATTCCATCCAATGTATATGCCCCTTGAAATTCGTTTGGTCCTAGAATATTGTACATGGTGGCAGGCGACAATAATTCAGGCTTGGAGAGTGGGAGGTTCAACACAGCTCGTAAATGTTGCTCGAATTGTGAAACCGAAGACGCCTCGATAGTATAATGCCCAGAATTGTGTGGGCGAGGGGCGATTTCATTTAACACTACCTTGTCATCGGTGGTTACGAACATCTCTATGCCAAAGATGCCAGCTGTTTTAAAGGCATGCATAATATTATAGGCGATTTTTCTGGCTTTTTTCTTGACAACATTTGATACCCTGCCGGGAACAATAGTCCGATCCAAAATACCTTGCTTATGACGATTCTCTGCTACAGGAAAACATTCAATCTGACCACTCATGTTTCTTGCGACCATTATTGATATCTCCTTTTCAAACCTTACAAACTTTTCAAGCATACATTGTCTGCCGGCAAAATACTTTAACGCATCGTGAATCTCATCAGGAGATCTTATGAAATAATTACCCCTTCCGTCGTAACCATCTTCGCATGCCTTAAGGATCACTGGAAATCCGTAGTCCCTTGCAATCCGCATTAATTCTTCCTCTGAGTTAATGAGAGTAAAGTTAGGAACAGGAATTTTATTTTTCTTCATAAAGCTTTTTTGCCTATACTTATTTTGTATTAAATATAGCGTTTCAGGCGATGGATGGATGGGGTAATTTTTTGACCCTAGTTCCTTTAACGCCGCCGAATTGGTAAGCTCGATTTCATAGGTGAGCAAATCAGATTTGCTAGCTAACAATTTAAGCGAAGTATCACTTTTAAAGTCAGAAACAATCAAATCATCACACACCTTTGCCGCCGGACAGTTCGGGTCGGGATCTAAAATTAGGACCTTAAGTGACATTCTTTTTGCCTCTTGTGACAGCATTTTTCCAAGCTGACCTCCTCCTATAATTCCGATGCAAAGCGGATTTCCTGAAGCGAATGCTCCTTTTTTCAAATGCATCTAGCTTTGGATCGTCATATTAGATCAAATTAATAGTATTCGCCATCTATTCAATGAACCGTAGAATAAAATCGCCTTCCGTATTAGGAGGCCGTATGGCTGATATTTTTCTTATCGGATAAAGGTTCATAAAAATCCAAATATACCTATCAATGCAATAAACCTATTGAAAGATAATTTCCAAGGATTATGTGACAGGATTGTTCAGCTAGATAAGTCTATTCGATTTGCAGGGCTTGCAAATGATGAAGGTGTTTTGCTAGGAGTTGCAGAGAGAGAGGGTCTGAAACCTCTTTTGACCCCGGAGCAGAGAGCACAATATGCTATCACAGCAGCAACTAGGCAGTATACTAGACTAAGATGGCAGTACCATCTCGGAAAGATTCATTACGCAAGTTCTCACTATTCTAGGCTTACAAGGGCAACTATTCCTATAACTGATTCTGATAATACACTGAATTATGTACTATTGCTATCATTTGATGCTAAGACTGAAAATATTCACGAAATCATAACGGGTAGAATAATACCGGAGATGAAAAAAATCAGCAATAGCCTACCGTAATGGATTCATCATAACCTAGAAGCCTACATAATAGGATGATGCATTTTTTGCCTCTAACTGTGAAAACAGCGTTATTGTTTAGCAGAGATGCCACCATCGACCCTGATAACCGTTCCTGTGATCCACTTGGCATCTTCAGAACATAAGTAACTTACTGCACCGGATATATCCTCTGGTTCTCCTATGCTACGTAAGGGAAATGAGGATTCAAGCATATGCCTTGCATTGTCGTCTTGAAGATATGGCTCAATCATGGGAGTTTTAATTGTAGAAGGTGCAATACAATTACATCTTATACCAAACTGGCCATATTCAACTGCTATGCTCTTTGTCAGCATTATTACTCCTGCCTTAGTTACACCATAGACAGAAAGTGGAACCTTTGCGATAGGCCTAATTCCCAGTAAAGATGAAATATTTATTATGTTCCCAGCATTTTTTTCCATCATTATTGGTAAGACAGATTTTATAAATCTGAATGTACCGATCAGATTCACATTGATTAGCAAATTCCACTGGTCGTCGTTCATCAAATGAAATGGGGTAGGATCGCTAATTACTCCTGCGCTGTTTACTAAAATGTCAACCGTATCAAATTTCGATATAGTTTGGTCAAGAGCGCTTAAAACCTCAGCTTCTTTTGTGATATCCGTGCGTACGGCCAAAACATCCCTTTTGTTGCCAAGACTAGTAAATATCTCGGTTAACTTAGTTCTGTCTCTCCCAATCAACACAACTTTGCATCCCTCTGAGAGCAATCTCTTTGCCGTAACTTTACCCACTCCTCCAGTTGCTCCGGTAATAATAGCAACCTTCCCTTTTGGTTTCATAGCTGATAAACCCATTTTCTTTTTAAAGTACTTTTCGTATTTGGCTCTCTCGACAAGACCTGACATCATTTAAATTGTGAAGTAGAACCAAGCTTGACGCTCGTGGCCGAGCCATGATCGGTAAGCCTTGCAATTGTGAAGCAATCACTCTGAAGTGGCGTATCAGTTCCGGGCAATCAGTCATACCGTTAAAACTGGGAAAAAAAATACTTTAAGATGTAAATCTAATTCAGAATTAGTGGATTCCAAAAAGTTCGTGGTAGATACTAGTATAATCATTGATGGAGAAATAACAAGAATGCTAGAGCTCGAGAGGATCAGAAGCGGCAGCGAAATAATCATACCATTAGCCGTTCTAGATGAACTCCAATCACAGGCATCGGTCAATAAAGAACATGGGTTTGTGGGTTTAGAAGAAGTTAGAAGGATCAGGGATCTGTGCTTGAAAAAGGAGATTCTTCTCAATTTCGTGGGGGAACGACCTGACCTTGAGGATATTAAATTAGCTAAACGTGGCAGAATTGATGCCATGATTAAGGATATAGCTCTAAACGAAAAAGCGACGCTTGTAACCGCTGACTTTGTCCAATCATTAGTTGCACAGGCTCAAGGAGTGGAATCCATGTATATATCCAACCCTCCTAAGACGTCAAATCTTTTATTCGAAGATTATTTTGATGAAAATACAATGAGCGTACATATAAAGGAAGGTGTCTGTCCATTAGCCAAAAAAGGCATCCCTGACAACTTCAAGCTCATAAAAATTAAGGAAGTCGGTACCTCCCGTAAGGAAATCTCATCTATAATAACTGAAATTAGTGAAGCTTCACGGGTCAGTGGCATTGGAAAGGTTGAAATTAGCAGAAGCGGCGCGACCGTCATACAATATGGTAAGTACCGCATTTCGATCACTAGACCACCGTTCTCGGACGCGATAGAGGTAACCATAGTAAAACCAATCGTGAAGTTAACCCTCGGCGACTATTCCATTTCGAAAAAGCTAACTGAGAAGCTTTCAACTGGAGCCGAAGGTATTATTATATCCGGCCCTCCAGGGTCAGGAAAAAGCACGTTTGCTAGCAGCTTGGCAGAATTTTATGTATCAAACGAGAAAATAGTGAAAACCTTCGAATCTCCACGAGATTTACAGGTTCCAGATGAGGTAACTCAGTACGCACCATTGGAAGGAAGCTTTGAGAAAGCAGTTGATATCCTCTTACTAGTAAGACCAGATTACACAATCTTCGATGAGGTCAGAAGGGCGCCTGATTTTGAGGTCTTTTCTGACATGAGGCTAGCGGGAGTTGGAATGGTCGGAGTAGTCCATGCCAGTAGCCCAATAGACGCGATTCAGAGGTTTATAGGCAGAGTTGAATTAGGAATGATCCCCCATATTCTAGATACAATAATCTTCATCAAGGGGGGACGAATACAAAAGGTGTATGAAATAACACTTACAGTGAAGGTACCTAGTGGAATGGCGGAGGCCGACCTCGCCAGACCGCTAGTTGAGGTAAGAGATTTCGAGTCTGGGACAGTTGAATACGAAATATACACTTACGGCGAGGAAAATGTAGTCATACCAGTCATTGAAGCAAATTCTCCTATTTCTGATAATCCGATGTTCAGATTGGCTGAATCACGAATCAAGGATGTAATAAGAAGGTTTGATCCTGAAGCTGACATAAGCATTTTGTCTAACAATCGAGCGCAAGTTTTGGTCAATAAGAATGTAGTTCCGAGGATTATTGGCAAAGGTGGATCTACAGTTTCTGAATTGGAAAAAATTCTCGGAATAAAACTGGATGTGGATGCAAAAAATTCTGCGAGTCCACGCGAAATTGATTTCGAGATAGATGAAAGTGGTTCATTAATCTCGATATACCTGCCGGATTCCCTAGTTGGAAAGATGGTGGATATACACATAGGTAATGAGTATATATTTAGCAGCCAGGTTGGTAAGAAAGCTAGAATTAAAATCGATAAAGGAACTGACAATGGTAAACGGCTAATAAGCGCGATTCGCGAAGCGCAAGAAATAAAGATATTTCATTCGAAGTAGTTGCTGTTGGAGTTTAAGATTTTAACTTTTCCCGATTTTTCCTTCGGGATAAAATCTGAAATCACAAAGATCCTGGATAATAGGTTTGGATGGAATGATGGTTAAGGATAATTCAGGTGAAATAAGTTGATGAAAATTGCATTATCGATTGCGGGCAGTGATTCTTCCGCAGGAGCTGGAATTCAGGCTGATCTTAAAACGTTTTCATCTCTAGGAGTTTATGGCTGCACGGCTGTCACGGCTATCACTTCTCAAACAGGGTCTGGAATTTCCGGAATCCTACAAATTTCACCAAAAATGATTGAAAACCAAATTCAGGCAATATTAGATGACATAACTCCGGATGCAATTAAGATAGGCATGGTGTATGGAAAAAACGCCATCGATTCGATCAGAAAAGTCTTGAAAGACTCAAAAATTCCTGTGATTCTGGATCCAGTAATGATCGCAGGAACTGGAGAACGACTTTTACATTCGGATGCCATTACCGACCTTACCGCTCATCTCCTACCGTTGGCAACTATAGTTACCCCAAATAAATTTGAAGCAGAAGTACTGTCCGGTCTAAAAATTACTTCCACGCAATCTGCAATAACCGCTGCCGAGAAGATTAGGAAGACGGGGGCCAAAAACGTGGTCTTGAAGGGGGGGCATTTACCTGGCAGGTTTTCGACAGATATTATTGTGAATTCTAAAAATCAGGTATTTAAATTATCAAACCGCAGGCTAACGTATGATCGGATGCATGGAGGAGGCTGTACTTTTTCAGCATCTTTGACCGCATATGTCGCTAAAAATTTTGCAATTGTTGACGCATGCAGATCTGCCAATCAGTTTACGCACCGTTCCTTGAAGAAAAGGATTGTTATAGGCTCTAAATTCATTATCAATAGTCCATTCTTCAAACTTTATGAGCTTGCCGA
>JANWJI010000102.1 GCA_025449515.1 Nitrososphaeraceae archaeon
GCAGCTTTAGTAACACAACCTGTGGCAGCACAAAATATTTCAATACCGACCGCCAATAACCAATCAGCAGCTTGTGATACCGCTGGTCTATCATCTGCAATAAGTGACTCCTGCAATGGATCGTTTAACAACAATGTTACTAATTCAGGCGGAGTACTTAACCTAGGTCCAACAGGAGACGCAAGTATTTCAATACCAACTAGCACTGCTCAACAAACAGACTGTGAAACTGCTGGTGCACACTCTGGAATCTCTGCATCCTGCAACAATAACGCTACAAACACTGTTGTAAACTCTGGCGGCATCAAAGTTAGACCATGTGGATGTTGATTGATCCTAAGCATAAGTAGAGACAAGATATAGTGTAAAAAGCGTAGAACATAACCTGCAAAGGTTCTTTCCTTTTTTTATCTTAACATAATAGACTAATTGTTATCTTGGCTTACATTTAGAGTGTAAATTTACCGTTTACATTGATTTAGTAATTATGTGTCTCCCGCTGCTTGCTGAGAAGGTCTTACCAATGTCAGTAGTTTATGCGGCATTTTGTATTGTATAGACCGAAGTAGTTGTAATTATTGAACATAGCTGACGACAGCCGGGCCGAGAGCTAATGATGCTGATAATTACAGTCAAAACCCCAAAAAGACGCGCAGCATATTATTGTTATAACGCGACAAACATAAGTCATTCATAAAACAAGATATCTTGGTATGCGCTCGGTTCGATTGCCAAGAATCGTTAAAGGGCCAGGATGTCCAAAAACGACATTGGATTAACATCAAAGATTTACATGTTGATAGCTCATTAATATTAATGATAGCCTATGGTCATTCAGTGATCTAAATTCAAGAATTCCAAATTAGCTCAAAAGACAAGCCTTCTAGGTCTACAGGATATTTTACTAGCCTTCAGTGATTAAATAATATCTAGATTTATACACCTATAGCTCTATTTAGAAGATAAGGTCGTCTAGAATATGGCAAAAGATCCTGTCTGCGGCATGTTTGTCGAAGAAAAGCACGATACAATAGCAAGTATAAAGGACGGGAGGAAATATTACTTTTGTAGTTCTCAGTGTCTAAATGAATTTACTCAGCCAGAAAAGGAATTAAAAAAGCTCAAAAATTATGTTACTATAAGCATTGGACTTACAATACCCATTGTAATTCTAAGCTTGCCCCATATGTTCCCTTCCCATTTTGAGACTTTGATTCCCATGAATTATATGCAGTATTCGAATTTTATCATGTTAGCATTAGCTACTCCGTTGCAATTCTGGATAGGCTGGCGATTCTACAGGGGATTATGGGATGGGATCAGGGCAAGAGCATCCAATATGGATACACTTATTGCTGTCGGGACAACGACTGCCTATGTTTATAGTGCCATCGTAACGATTGCTCCTGGCTACTTCCCTTTCAAATCTGTATACTTTGAAACTGCCGCAATCATCATTACTCTAATATTGATAGGAAGGTTGCTTGAAACACGAACCAAGGAAAAAGCCTCCAACGCTGTACGGAAATTATTGGACCTTCAACCAAAAATGGCCAAGATTCTTAGGAACGGGACTGAGATTGACTTGCCTATCGAACAAGTCAAAGAAAATGATCTCATGCTAATAAAACCTGGAGAGAGAATTCCCGCTGATGGAATAGTGGAGGACGGTTCCTCATCTATAGATGAATCAGCTATCACCGGCGAAAGCATTCCAATAGATAAGCAAAAAGGTGATCAAGTTATAGGAGCAACAATTAACGAGAATGGTCTACTCAAAGTCAGAGCCACAAAAGTTGGACAAGATACAGTACTTGCTCAGATTATTACATTAGTAGAAGAAGCTAGAATTGGAAAGGCAAAGATGCAAAGGTTAGTGGATCAAGTTGCTAAATATTTTGTCCCAGGAGTCATGACTATAGCATTGTGTGTAGGTTTTGGATGGTATTATGTAGGAGGTATAGGACTAACATATTCCATTTTGGCATTTGTATCTGTAATAATCATTGCATGCCCTTGCGCATTAGGGATTGCAACGCCTGCGGCTCTAATGATGGGCTCTGGGAAAGGAGCTGAAAATGGCATTCTATTTAAAGGTGGAGAATATTTGGAAATAGCAAGAAAGGTAAAGACAATAGTATTTGATAAGACTGGAACTTTGACAAAAGGTAAGCCTTCTGTAACTGATATAGTAGATCTGACTAATAGTGCATTAGGTGAAGCAGAGTTACTCAGGCTAGCTGCCATCGCTGAATCAGGCTCAGAGCATCCCTTAAGTCAAGCAGTCATAATTAAAGCCAAAGAAAAAGGATTAGCTATTTTATCAAATCCAGATTCCTTTGAAGCAGTATCAGGTCATGGCCTCAGAGCAAGATATGCGGATCACACAATTCTCATTGGGAATAGGAAGCTAATGGAGGATAACAAATTATCAATTACCTCAGCCATAGAAACAAAACTGAAAGAGTTTGAAAGCGAAGGGAAAACAGCTACCATTATTGCCATTGACTATAACATTTCCGGGATAATTGCGTTTGCAGATACAATAAAAGATGAGGCAGGTGAGGCGATTGACTCTCTTAGACTGATGGGAATAGACGTAGTAATGCTTACTGGAGACAACGAAAGAACAGCGAAAGCAGTTGCATACCAACTTGGTATCAGTAAGGTGTTTTCTCAAGTATTGCCACAACAAAAAGAACAAGTAATCTCCAATCTGAAGAAAAATGGGAATGTGGTTGCAATGGTAGGTGATGGGATCAATGATGCACCTGCGTTAGCTCAAGCTGATTTAGGAATTGCAATAGGTTCAGGAACCGATGTTGCGAAAGAGACTGGAGGGATCATATTGATAAAAGGTGATCTAAGGGACGTTGTAACGGCTCTAGATCTCGGAAGAAAAACAGTGTCAAAGATAAAACAAAATTTATTCTGGGCATTTGCTTATAACGTTGGGCTCATCCCAATCGCGGGCGGAATATTAGTGCCCTTCACCGGTGTCGGAATATTTGGATGGCTTCCCATGTTTGCAGGCATGGCGATGGCAATGAGCTCAGTAACAGTTGTTGGAAATTCAATACTCCTTGGAAGATACAAACCACGATCTAAAAAAGAACACAAGGAAGAAGATTATAGAGAAAACCTGAAAACGATACGAACATTGGCAGCGAGTAGATGATTAACGTATGCTTAATAATATGACGCTATAACATCCAATTCAGCAATTGAACGCAAATAGAAATTGAGTTGAATGTCACATAATAGACCTGTCCGTCTGTCGAAGGTAACACATAACCAAAAAGCCGAATAGTAACGTATATGGGACTGTTTTCTCATATCTAATTTTAAAGTGTAGGACAGACCTACAGGTTTGATGAGGTAAACTGATCACCATGGTTCTGGCTTGGTATCAAAGAAAAATCCTCCAGTTGGACCATCATCTGGCAATGTAGCGGCCCATACTATTCCCTTCGCTCCCTCATCTACAGGCCTACCCCCAGACCCACCCATATCAGTTGCAACCCATCCTGGATCGATAGAATTGATCAAGATACCCACTCCGTGAACTTCCGCTGCCATTTTTCTGGTAAGTGCATTCAAAGCAGCCTTTGATATGCTATAAGCTGGAGTACCGCATTCATTCATATAATGTAGCGATCCGGCTAGACTAGAAACGTTAACTATGCGTCCATACTTATTCTTCCTCATCATTGGTATGAATGCTTTACACAACCTCCATGGTGCAAAAAGATTGGTAGCAAAAGTTTGATTTACAACCTTAAGATCTGCTGCGACTGCGGTTTGATAATAATCATAAAGAATTGCTGCATTATTTATCAGAACATCAAGGTGTCCATGATCCTGTTCTATGTTATAAGCCACGCGATCAAGATCGTGTTGATTTAGTACATCTAAATGACAAAAGGTAACATCCTCAAGTCCATCATTTGTTAATTGTTTGGCTGCTCGTTGACCTTCGTCGATGTTACGAGCGCTTAATAAAACGGCAAGACCTAACCTGGAAAGCTGACGACAGGTTTCCAAGCCAAGGCCTCGATTTGCTCCGGTCACAAGCGCAATTCGTTTATTTTTGTAAAGACTCAATATTGTTATTTCTAGTTGTTGTTAATACCATACGCCATTAAATTAATTCCTTATCTATATAGTATACATCGATAAGTAATTAGATATTTAGATATTCACAATGTAGACGGATTCTGCATTTTCTATATAGAGTCGCTAGTGTTGACTATAGAATTTGTAGTGTATTACAATCTTCTTTCTCTGAACCAAAAGATCTACTTCGAGTCCACAAACCTTCCGAATTTCAGAATGATGTCCTCATAAATTGGTGCAGATATAGTACTGACCGCAGTGAAGTATCTCACTTTGTGCATAAATTGCAGATGCAAAATGTGATATATGATTTATGGATTAGTGCTAATCAGCTAAAGGTCGGAAACACCATATACATCCGATTTACAAAAAACTTGGACAGATATAGATTATTCGATTAGCCCTTCTTGCAATTCTTTATCTGATAGATGCCTACCGATTTTGTCAACAAGCTGTCTCCTTTCTGATAAAGTGTATCCGGATTGCTGGATTTATTACAACCTGCACATAAGATCGACATAGCCTAATCATTAAGCCACATTCCCCTGTTCCTAGTAAGGGACACCAGCTATTATGGAATTAGGAAGATTTCCGTTTTATTTATTTAATATTTGTCAAGGTTTAGAAAATCATATCCATTCTCCTTCATAGACCCCACGACCTGAACTATGGCCTTAATGTATGAATTTCCCTGTCGCCTCCCAATTATTCTAGGTGAACATATCAACATATTCATCATCCTACATTGAATGTATGTCGAAGTTTAGAATACCGCGAGTTGTGGCTTTAGATCAGAAGCAATATTAACATGGAAAAGTTAGTAGATCCAAATATAAATGATTATTAATATTCGTCTACTTAATGAAGGTGATCTTCAGGAAGCTGATCGTATATTTAGACTTTCTTTTGGTACGTTTCTCGGCCTATCTGATCCTAGGGCATTCTCGGGAGATGCCGAATACATTAGGACGCGTTTTCATGCAGATCAGTCCGCAGCATACGGAGCTGAGATTGTTGATGATGAAAATGGTATCCGATTTGTAGGTTCCAACTTTGCAGTAAACTGGGGCAGCGTAGGTTTTTTTGGACCACTAACCATAGACCCTCAATTTTGGAATAAAGGGATAGCTCAAAAGTTACTAGAACGCACTATGCAACTCTTCTCTAAATGGAACACAAAGCATATAGGTCTGTTTACGTTTGCAGATAGTCCGAAGCATATTGCATTGTACCAAAAATTCGACTTTTGGCCAAGATTCCTTACTGCAATCATGTCCAAAAGTCTAGACGTTGCACCGAACTACGCCAAATCTAGATCTGAATTGAAATGGTCGAAATTTTCTGAGCTATCTAACAACACCATGAAATCAGATAAAGCTGCACCATATCAAGAAATGAAAGATCGAGAGCAACCTAATGAAACTAGAAATCTGGATCTGTGTAGTGAGCTTACTAATGCTATATTCAACGGATTGGATCTGAGTGTCGAGATTAAGTCAATTAGATCTCAGGGGCTTGGCGATACAGTACTACTTTGGGATAATAATACTGATATTAGTAGCAGGAGTAGCAGCATTGATGCCTACAGAGATAATGCGTCCCTTGTCGGATTAGCAGCATGTCACTGTGGCGAAGGCTCCGAGGCCGGTAGTAATAAATGCTATATAAAATTCGGTGGAGTAAAGCCTGGTCATGCAGCTGCATATAATTTTGATCGATTATTAGATTCATGTGAAGCATTTGCGAAAGAACAAGGGATGACACATATCGTAGCAGGTGTAAATACTGGACGTTATGAAGCCTATCGGAAGTTGCTCGCAAGAGGATTTCACACAGACTTATCTGGAGTGGCGATGCAGAGGAATAATGATCCAGGATATAATGAATTTGATAAGTATATAATAGATGATGGCCGTTAGAAACACGTCCGATTAGCAGACGACTGATAACAATCAAACATGGGAAGTGAAGAGAACAAGAGTTTGAAAATAGTCGCCTACTGCTAGGATTTAAGTGCAAGGAAAAAAGATAGGATAGAAATTCAAAGCAAATACAAGTGATTATTTCTTTACCACCGCTAGTATTATGATCCAATTGGAAGACACGAAACATGACTGAGTATTCTCGATTAATTTAATTTAATTTAGACCTTTGGATATTCGCCTACTTCTTATAAGACATGTGATGATTAACATTAGATAAAGTAATGAAAGTCATTTCTGTCAATGTGGGACTTCCTCGTGAAGTCATCTTCAAAGGAGAAGTGGTTACGACAGGAATTTTTAAGGAGCCAGTAAAAGGGCGTGTTAAGCTGAGGAATCTAAATCTCGACGGGGACAGGCAGGCTGACCTGACAGTACATGGAGGAATTGATAAGGCAATATATGCATATCCAGCAGAACATTACGAGTACTGGAAACATGAACTACCCGAGACTGATTTCTCTTGGGGAATGTTTGGTGAAAATTTCACAACAGAAGGATTAGTCGAGGACTCGGTAAATATCGGTGATTTATTTCAGATTGGCACCTCTAGGCTAATAGCAACACAACCACGAATGCCGTGTTATAAGCTTGGAGTCAAGTTTGGGCGAACAGACGTGATTAGAAAATTTTTGAATAGTCATCGTCCAGGAATTTACTTTAAGGTACTAAGAGAGGGCGAGGTTGGAGCAGGTGATGAAATTAAACTAATTAGTAGAGATGAAAATAATGTTACTATTAATGACATTGTTAGACTATATGTAGAAGATAAAACAGATATTGAAGCTATGCAGAGAGCAATAACTGTTGAATCGCTACCGATTGGATGGAGGCATCATTTCCATGAACAAATAAGACAAATGAAAAATAGACAAATGAATTAACACATTTATAAATGCAAACTGTCATTAATCATTAATCATAAAATCAACTTCGCACCCTAAAGATATATTACTAAATATAGGCCAAGAATTCGTTACACGAAAAACCTGTGAAATAGGATACTAAGATTACTAACGTATTAGAATACGCGTTATATGCAAGACTATGTGCAATGATGGGATTAGTTATGACCAATCGTCTAATGATAGCATGGAATTTATCTATACTCATTAACAAAAATTCGTCAAATCGAGCAATCCATCTACTATCTGTTTAAATGCTTTTGTAGTTACACGGAATTATGTTAGGCAGTATAAATATAAGATCAAGGATCAAATATTTACTATCATGCCTTTGCCACAAGATTGGTACTCTGATACATTAATTTAATGCTAATCTGCATGAGAAACTTATTA
>JANWJI010000103.1 GCA_025449515.1 Nitrososphaeraceae archaeon
AAGAATAACCTTGATTCATTTTTAGATAGCCTTAGTTCGGTTTGTAGAACGGGTAACGGGTCATTCATTTTTCTACTGAATACAAGCTATTGGATATTATTTACGACATAGGTATAAAGTTATCGCGAATCAATGAGTTCGTTGTAGAAATTATACCGCAAAGTTTCGGAGACATGAGATATCGAATGAGCATGTAATGTCCTCGAGAGAATGATTGGTATGTCAATACCTTGATAATCTTGCTAAATACTAATTACGCGATAGGATCCGCCACACGATAGTATCGTATATCTTCAGTGCTGCTCTGTCCTTATCGGCGGATTAGAACATGATGTACCACATTGATGACAAATCCACTCTTTAATTAATTAATGTAATACTTTGTCCTTTGGATATTTTGATCCAAGTGTTTTCCTAGTAAGTTACTTGTCCACTTCCAATCTGAGTGCCGAGACCAGTAAAGATCAAGATATTCACCAAAATAACTGATACGACAGTTAATGATGAAATCATTAACACCCTATACCCTTTGGGTATCATTTGTCTCCTCAACATAGTCAAAAATGATAAGGATAGAAGAGCTGCTATTGATAGCGAAGAAATCATAGTAGCATTGGCAATCATCTTTCCTGCGTAGGATATACCCGGAAAAAAGGTATATGACTGGGAATAAATGCCTATTGAAATAGATGCTACAATAGCTATCGTCAACAATATGAAGAGGTTTCCACGTAGGAAATTCAGTGCGATTGACTTTTTTAGATCCAATTTATGTAGTTCCGGATGCTGATCGGGACGCTGGTCTACCGATTCCGAACATTCATCTTTGCGCACATCAGGAGACTTTATGTCGATTTCTCTAAGAAGTTCCCAACCATCCTGTGTAATGAGATATTGCTTAGAGTCCTTTATTATGTACTTGCCCATTCTTTCCAAATGGTAGTAAATAGAACCAGTCGAGAGACCAGTTGCATCTCTGATTTCTGAGAAACCCGCAGAACCTTTACTTCCTGCAATTGCCCTCAATATTTTCAGCCTTGTACGCCTGGCTCGCAGTTGTGTTTCTCCAGTCAATATCGTTGTTATATCTTGAAATTATTTATCTGTTTCTAGCTTGCTAGAGTAATCATTAGCGCATTGCCTATGGAATATTTGTAAAGCATCCCTCCATAGTACTTCTGATCCTTGAGTAATGTATCCACCACTCGAGTAAGACTTATACAGATATGCTTTCGTAACGTAGATCGATGCCACGTGGGGTCGTAGCGAAGTCTGGCATCGCAACGGGCTCCAGATCTTTAGACTAGGGCTGGTCTTATGGAGGAAACCCGTGGATCAGGGGTTCAAGTAAATATGGTAAAAGCACCTATTCAGAACATTTCCCTTCGGCCCCATACTCTTAGTTCCTTGAAACAATATCGTTTTTACGATAGTTGTTCGCAGTAAGATGGCTTCATCTTCCAGTTTAGCAGAAATCCTATTGCTACCCCAGAGTTATCGAGAGGAATTATGGAGGATCAAATGAACCTGCGGCCTCGAATAAGTGTACCTTAATAGTCTGATAAATTCTACAATATTACCTTACTTGGACCTCGTTCTTATCGAATTGAAAGACTTTTAGTAGAGATCTTAATTTATCGATATATAATAAGGGGCGTTTTTAATGATAACATCCCCATTAGAACGAGATCCCAGTGTCTAATGAGATGAGCCTCTAGTTTGGCCGTGGGCGAGCAAAATAATTCGAGCCGGAATCACGATCATTGATTGGCATCGTTATTAACCATTGCAGGTTTTTTTGTAATGATAACTTTTACGTTCTCATAATAGAATGCACTAAAATCGATATTAGTTTTGAAAGCTAATTTAACTATTGATATATCTTCCTATTATGCCTGTATCTTTCTATCCAAAAATCTCTTATTACGCTAGCTCCCATAATAAAATTTTGACATAGTCAGATTGATCTATTAGATTCTTCATCTTTAACATCTTTAACCGGCTAACTTTGTGGATCTTGATATGTAGTTCATTTCTTTCTATCTTCATAAAATATTCCCAGCCTGAACATCAAAACCCCGGTAGCAATGCATGATAGGGAAATACACGCATAGCCAGGGTTTATAAGTAACAAAAATGGCTCAGGCGCAGTCGATGAGTAAGTACATTTGGTTGCTGGAACACATTGCTTTATCACTGGGAAGACAAGGAGTAAGGCTATTAGGATAGCAAACAAGCAAATGCCTACAAAGGAGCATATCGCACCTATCTTGATGATTGCCCCTATGTTCAAAAATTCACCTTCTGATGTCCAGCTTCCCGGTTCATAGTATAGACCTTAGCCGTTTGATATCCAACGTAACGTATTTGTATGTGGTATTTTTTGAAACTTCAGTGAAGCGTTCATTATAATAGAGGTATGGTAGTCCTTCATGTAGGTGCCGATTCCATAAATCGTGAACTGCCTCAAAATACTCTTTTCTCTTATTTCCTTTGGTTCTCAACACCTCGTGAGATATTAAATGCGAAACCTTCGGACAGTTGACATCAGCAAAATATTTGGATCTCATCGAGTCTACGCATGCATTATCTGGTCTCTTCCATTCCACCATGCCGAAGTTATCTGCACTGTACCCTTCTGTTACACAATCAGTCCAAAAAGGCTTGAAGTAAGCCAGATAAAAGTGATATACATTACTGCCTCTTTCCTTATGGTCTCGCATAAGATATGCAACTGACATCCTGTCGAAAAGCTTGCCAGGTACAACAGGTAAGATATCTGCTTGAAGATTAAAATCAATATTAAATAGTCGCCTTATCCACCAATGAAAGAATCTTGCCATCGAATAGACATAATCCCAATCAGTTTTCTCTCTTTCTTGCCATTCATTGTGCTTGGATACATATATGAAGAAAAGCTTTTGCACGGCCAACGTTCAATATTACATCATTTGATTTAAAATTGTAAGGGTATCAAGGAGAATTCACAATCGCACTCTATATTGAGATGGCCCATACTTGGTTTATAGTAGTAGTACTCTTTAATTCTTAGCAGTGCTAAAGAAGATGAATTGTTAATACTACGAATTACGATAGACTGCGGAATAAGTTTGCCTCCATTTTGAGGCATATCTACTAGATGAAGGCAAATTCATATGATGATCCCAATGCGCAAAAACATACCTCCATTGCTTATTCGTTGCCTTGCTTATACCTACCCTCGACGAGACAAGTACTGCTGGTGGTATGATACCATTTTTAACAATAATTGAATTTGGAACTGTTACGTCTATACCATTGTCATTCATTCCGATATTTAGGGCCTGTGTCAGCCTTCCTGGACCACTGGCAATTAAGAACGGATCATCGGTAGCGCGGAATCTCCTCATTATCGATAACCCTTCTAAAGGCTCAATACCCCTAATAAGTACAGCTCCGGCAGGGTGATCTGTTGAGTGGGCTGTTATATTGAAACAAAAATGGGTACCATATGAAAGATATACATAGGCCCTTCCAACGTCTCCAAACATCATTGAATTTCTTACGCTGACACCCCTAAATGCATGGCTAGCTTCATCGTCTGCAGATCCGTATGCTTCGACCTCAACAATTATACCGCTCAAAATATGTGGCGAGGTTCCGCTAAGCATACGTACCAATTTCTTCCCTATCAATTTTTTAGCCACATCTTGAGTTGGCTGCGCATAAAAGCTATGGCTCAATATATTCAAATTTAGCCCGACCTACAAATTTGGCTTTTGAGATCATGCGGGAGAAAAATCCATTTCGAGGATTGTCAGTCTTGCTTCGGGTCAACCTTGTAGTGGACATACGTAAACGACATTAAAAAATACGTGGTAGATCAAAGTCTGACTAGGTCAAGATATTTCTTGTACCTCAAATTGATATCTTCCCTAGTTATGTTTAGAAGCCTCCTTACACCAAAGTCTTCCACAGCAAAAGAGCCCATAACATTCCCATAAACGACTGCTTCTCGCATAATATCGGAATCTACATTGCTATTTGAAGCTACATGTCCTAAAAAGCCGCCCGCAAATGAATCTCCAGCTCCTGTAGGATCTACGACTTCCTCTAAAGGATAGCCAGGTGTTGGAAATATAATGTTATCTCGTAAAAAAAGCGAGCCATGTTCACCCTTCTTAATGATTACAAATTCTGTTCCGAAAGACAAAATTGTTCTTGCACATTTGATAAGATTGGCTGATCCGCAAAGTAATCTGGCTTCTTCATCGTTAATGACAACCCCATCAACGCTATTCATCATATCTATTACTTCATCGCGTCTATTTCGAATCCAGTACTCCATCGTATCGCACATTGTCATCGTAGGCGACAAAAAGTTAGAGAGCAGTCGGACATTTTGCACGGGGTCATTATTAGCAAGATATAGGTGTTTAGGACTTGGATAACCTGGAGGTAAGACTGGATCAAAATTAGCTGCGACATTTAATTCGGTCTTGTTAGTCGTTCTATGCGACAGATCATAGTCGTACGAGGAATCATAATGGAATGTACTGCCTTCCTTGGTTACTAGTCCGCGCATATCCAATTTCGTTTGAAGAATAGATCTGTATTCTGGGGGAAAATCTGAACCTACGATTCCTATAAGAGAGGTCTCCACAAAGTGACAAGCTGACAGCGATGCATACGTCGCGGCTCCTCCTAAAATCCTTGTCTGAGTGTTAAACGGGGTTCTAGTGGTATCTAATGCAACACTTCCAAATACACTTAGCACTCAATATCCGTACTCTTTAAAGAGGATTAAAGTATGGGCAGTTATATATATTCTTTAGTAAATTTATAATCTATCCTATGAGACTAATAGTCGCAATAACTGGTAGTTCTGGAGTAATTTACGGCATAAAAATGTTAGAATGTCTTAGGGCCTTGAAAGTCGAGACTCATCTAGTAGTGAGTGAATGGGGTGAAAAAAACATTGAAATAGAGACTGAAAAAAGTGTTAGCTATGTGAGAGCATTGGCTAGTGCATGTTATGATAGCAAGAACATGGCAGCTTCCATCTCAAGCGGGTCGTTTAAGACCGATGGCATGGGAATAGTTCCCTGCAGTATGAAGACATTATCTAGCATTGCCAATGGTTATGATGACGGCCTAATTTCTAGAGCAGCCAGCGTTTGCATTAAGGAATCACGAAAACTGGTACTCGTTCCCAGGGAGACGCCCCTTTCCAAAATTCATATCGAAAATATGAGAACGCTAGTCGACGTCGGAGTCACCATCTTGCCAGCCACACCTGGATTTTATCAAAGACCCAAGACTATCGATGATATGATAGCCCACATTGTCGGAAAGGTCTTGGATCAGTTCTCCATAAGTCATGATCTATATCGACGGTGGTCAGGAGAATGATCTTCCTGTTAAGCAAGTTTATGTATCACGCCTAGGGAACGCTCGGACGTTGGACGAGTATGCAGACCTTCGACATCTAAACGCAGTCAGTCAGATTTAAGTTTTATATTTCAAATTATTCCTCTAGTTCAACATTTCGTAATTGGAGCTCCCTTACATAGATGATTGTAATATGCCTTTCCTAAATCGCGTACTCCAATGGGTATACCATACGTAAATTGCGGGTTACTCCGCGAAAACTATCAACAATTTCAGTGATACAACAATTAAGGAATTTTCTATACTTCCACAATTACTGATAAATGCGGCCAAATAATGGTCTTCAAATAATCAAATAATCACGGGTGCGCTGCACTAAAATATAGTCAAATTATCCAATGCTCAAAATTCACAATGTACCTAATCATCGAGTCTTTATACATTAAATCAGTCTGTTCCTGAGAGATAGTCTTTCTCACGCTTCAAACCCGGATCTTCCCACAGATACAATTTGTCAATTTTGGTTCGTCTCCTTTTATCTTGAAGGAAATTATAGACAGTTTTGTGTGAGCTTCCCTTTATAAGGTGAAGTATAGCATCAGATGCGAGTTTGATGTCTTCAAAATTGCCTATTATTCCCACGGTATGTCGGTAAATTGAAATATTTGTCCCAGTTAGATCTTCGATTGTTTTGCGGGATTTTCCACCTTCCCCGATAATCCTTCCCTTTAGCCTTGCAATTTGATTATGTGACCGACCTACATATTCATTTAGATCAACAATTTGAAGAATTACATCTTCCGCTAACAGCCTATAGGACCGTTCTGGAGAAAATCCTCTCGAAATTGCAGAGACTATCTCCACAGCCTTAAAAGCTTGTTCTATTGGGGCAGAATCACGAGGCGAGATTATCACATTACCGCTTTCGCTATCGATCTGAATCAAAACCTCGCATTTATCCTCTATTTCATCTTTTACCCTTCCATCTTTGCCAATTATAACACCAATTCGGTCATCAGGTACTTTTACCACTTGGTGAAAGTTCACTTCTACTCTCTATCCTCCGTATAATAAATAGAAATGTGCAAGGTTCCAAGATCTCCATTTCGATAGCCAAGACCGCATATATGTATATTAGCTTTTAAAATCCTAAGAAATTAGATAGGATTATAGGAGCAGAAAACCTTAGTCAAAATGCCTGAACTTGAATATCATTAGAAAGGGTATTCCCTGAATATTTCTGACCGTCATCTCCTTTGCCAACCTCATTTCAATAGCCAGCTTTATTATCCGATTACCAACCAAGTTTAACATTGATGATGCTTGGAGAATATTCCTTGCTTCTGAGTGACCTATAAGCTCTTCGAGGAAGTACTCACGTGATAGAGATATGATATGATCTCCATTCCTGACTTCTCTACCTACTAGTTCATAGTCACATATGTTTGAGATTACCGACCTTTGATATTTTATAGTTCTCAGTGCAAACTTACTGTCCCAAGAATCATTGCGCTCGAACAAAATTAGAGGACTCCATTCGTGTTTACCTATTGAATCGAATGAATCTTATTTATGGTTGCTGATAAATGCACTTTATGAAAATATTTCGTAGCATTAAATACTTGAATCGTTAGATCCGACCTAATTAAATATTATATGGGATGCTTGGTTGACCAGTTACTCTGGCAGTAAAATCTTACCTCTGTATTTTGAGATTAATTAATTAATTGGTAGAGTACTCTGAGAATGTACGCCATAGACAATGTCAAGAACGTATAAGTCAGGTGATTATCTGAAAATGGATCCCAGCCGAGATGTACTCCCAAAGTCTCCACTTATTCATAACAGGATTCTCGTTTTGTGTATAGATCGTGATGATGATATTGGTTCAAAGGGCGGAGTGGCAACTCCAATTATAGGAAAAGAACCATGCATAAATGCTGGTATCAGTTTAGCTCTAGAGGACCCCGAAGATGCAGATTCCAACGCCATATTTGGAGCAATAAAAATACATCAAGATCTGCTGGCAAAGGGCTATGACGCTGAAGTGGCCTTGGTCGCCGGTAAAATGGACCGTGGTATTGCAGCAGATGAGAAAATAGGTTTTGAAATACAATCTATCCTGGACATCTACGCAGCAGATGGTGCAGTAATAGTGTCCGACGGAGAAGATGACGAGACAATAATACCAGTAATTCATACAATACTACCGATTATTTCGGTGCAGCGTGTCATTATTCGACACAGTCGCAGCGTAGAATACTCTTACGCTATCCTAGGTAGGTACATCAAAATGCTTGTATATGATCCGCGATACTCGAAGTTCTTCCTAGGGGTACCAGGAGCCCTTCTCGTCGTAGCTGGAATCTCTACGATTTTTGGATTTACTAGAGAAGCAGTAGCTTTACTTTTGAGCATCTTGGGTATTGCTTTCATTATTAGGGCCTTTGACCTAGATAAGGCATTAAGTTCATTTGGACGACCTACGCCTTCCGGATTTATTAGAATCTTTTCAACTTTCGCAGGTGTTCTTATCATTGTGGTTTCGATAGTAAACGGACTTTCGAACGTCCCTGTCGATCTTGTCTCACAACATCCCAGTTTAGTAAATATCGTCACAAACAGAATAATCATCGGTAGTTTCATCCATGGGACGATCACCTTGCTCTGGATAGGATTAGCGACGATACTGGCTGGTTCCCTGTTAAGTAACTGGTTCAAGGGAAGTATCACCACAATGTCAGATATTCTCAGATTAGTCGTCTTGGCATTGTTGTACATCCCTATTTTGCAATTTACTTCAGTTTTGATAGAGCGAACCAATCCATTTTCGTTGATATCTTCACTTTTGATCGGACTGGCAATAACGCTAATAGCTGCCACTTTCTTGTTTCAATATTTTAGAAACAGAAAGGGTGGTGAGACCCTTAAACATTGATAGAAACACGTATTGGCCGCAAGTTACATTAAGGTCGTGGAAAATCAACGTATTCTTATTATGCGAGGAGTTTATATGGATATGCCGGCCATCACTAATAAAAAAGCCATAGCTGATGTCATATTCAAACGTAGCGGCCTTTATATTCTATATGAAAGACACTTGGAATCCGAAATTATCAAATATCCACTCCCTAATCATATAGCTATTATCTTAGACGGTAACAGAAGATGGGCTAAGACAAATCTCATACGCGAATCTACTGGTCATTTCGTAGGTGCCGATAAGGCTGAAGAGCTATTGAACTGGATTCACGAGCTAAAGATTAAGATTACAACACTTTATGTTTTATCTACCGAAAATCTCGATCGGGATGAAAACGAAGTAGACAATATTTATAGGCTTTTGCAAACAAAATTGGAAAAGCTGTATGAAGACTCTAGAATTCACCGATTACAGATGAGAATAAAGGCGATCGGAAATCTCTCGATACTTCCTATTGGTTTGCAAGAGATCCTTTGCAAATTGGAGAAAGTAACCGTAGAATACAAATCCATGTTCTTGAATATTGCAATAGCATACGGCGGACAAAAAGAGATAGTTGAGGCAATAAAAAAAATCGCTCTTATGGCCAAATGCGATAAGCTAGATATAGAAAAAATAGACGAGAAACTAATAGAATCATATCTGTACACCTCACACTTGCCGCAACCGGAGCCAGATCTGATTTTGCGTACATCTGGCGAAAAGAGGTTAAGTGGATTCCTAATCTGGCAGAGTGCATATAGCGAGTTGGTATTTATGGATGTTTTCTGGCCCGAATTTCGAAAAATAGATCTGATGAGAGCAATCAGGACGTATCAACACAGAATTCGAAAATACGGAAGATAGTATGATATTACCATTCACTATCGCGGGACAAAATCAAGTGAGCCCATGATTGCAGCAAGTTGTCAAAAATCTATGATCTACCATTTATCAGATTCATCTGACTTGATAACTCATACTCGTATAGTTATGATGTCTGTTCTGATCCTTAGACTATTCTATTCATAGTAATCGGGTTCTGCGCTTACAATATACTTCACATAATATTGACTACCCACCAAAAACATAAAATGATAATTAATCTTCTTTGAGGGAATTAATCTGTTTTCTCAACAACCTGGCACTTTTTAGTGAGTCTCTTGACTGAGTAATTGACCTTCCAATAATGAAATAATCCGTTCCTGCTTTCGCAGCTATTTTCGGATCTCCTCCTTGAACTCCTAGACCGGGAGAGTAAATAGGCAATTTCTTTTCTCTGGATATCCTATTTATGATATCTACTTTTGTTCCTCCTACTATAATACCATCTACGTCGCAATTTTCGGAGTATTGCAATAGTCTTTGATACAACGGAGATTCATGATTTGATGTCCCAGAATCATCGACAACGTTAAGACCGAAACCTTCTCTTGCACCGGCATGGCTCATATAAACCAAGGTAATGACCCCTAGGTTATAATGATGTGAAGGTCCGATGACCCTACTTAATTCGTCGATACCAATTATCGGGTTAACAATGACTGCATCAAAACCCATACTGACAAGTTGATTTATCACAACCACATTCGTATAAGAGATGTCATTCAGCTTTATGTCAGCAATTGACTGTAAGCCGTAAGAATGAATAGTACTGTTTACATTCGACAATTCTTGAAGCGAAAGTGGTAAAATTACGTGGAAATTGAACTTGATGGCACAAATTTCTTCTTGAAGCAGAATTATCTTTTCATCTAGATAACTTAAAACATTGTTACTAGATATGGGATCGAGTGCAAGGACAATTTTGCTATTCTTGCTTTTCGAACAATATTCGATCCTCTTACGATAGGAGATTGCATTATTCATCTAGATTCACCAAAGGATGGCTTGACGCCAATTTGATAACTTTCAGGTAAGTGCAACCATGTTCGTCCAGCTTATTCGAAAAAGAGGGTTGGTCGGGCTTTTGGCTGGAATACCTTACGAAAGGATTAGACGGAACGCTGTCAAGGTGAATGTAATAGAAACAATAGAAATCGTCAGACTCACTCAAGGTAGTTGCAGCTCCGATAACAATCTTCTTAGTTTTCTCGTGTTCAAAAAGGAGCAGAGGGATCGGCGGCTCATCATAAGACTTGTATGCACAGACCTTGAATAGACTCGTTAGATCTCTTAGTCTGATTCCTTTGTACCCAGATCTCGGTCTCGTCTTAGCCTTTCGTGTAATGGCGAACGGAAATGTATGAATGTTTATTATAGGAGAGTAACTAAAAGTCGGGCTACTTACATAATCAACTATAGCAACTTCTTCCTGTCCGCCGCTGACCCGATATGCTAAATATTCACCGTTCAGATTTTTTCTATTTTTTACATAGAACATTATAGGTCGTCCGAGCATGAAATCACCTTCCACAGCGAGTATCTGCTCATTAATCAAATTTAGCGATAGAGAGACCAATGGAACGTGCTCCAAAGCGCAAGCTAATCTCCCAAAATCATTGAGATCTGACAATTCTATATAATAAGGCAATTTAGTACGCAATTATCTATTATTTTTAATAGTGTCAGTATTAATGTCCTTTGATAATCAGCTTTAGACAATTCCAACATCATCTACCTGTATTCGTATAAAACCTGTACCGACAGCGATCTGTTAGAGTAATGAATCTCAGCTCTAGTCAGACCATCCAAACATTTCGAGAAAATACTTGACTACAATCTTGCAAGGCAAACAAAAACTAATCGTTCTCGAATTTGAGCCAGTGGCCTTTCGAGGCACAATAAATGACATTAACACATTGTTGACAGTCAATTTCATTATAGTCCCACTTTCAGAAACTGGTCGATAAGTAGTCCCAGATAGATTTCATCAATTAGTTATACTATCTGTCTTATAACTTAAGAGAGTAGTAGTGGAGAGGATTCCAAGAATGCGATCTTATCGTCTTGACATATTTACAATCAAGTATGACGTCTCCTATCGATCACCTCTGTCAGATCCTCGCCAGTTCCTATGATAGTAACTGGCTTTCTAGTTTCATTCTCTATGTTTTCTATGAATTGCTTGGCTTTGTCTGGCAGTTTCGCATAGTCCCTCATCCCAGCACATTCCGGGAATAGGATATCGAGTTTTGTTACTGCCAATTGAGTTGCACTGTTCAATTGGATTGCCTTTTTCGCAAGGTTTAGATCAAACGGAGCCGCTCTCCTCTGCCTGCCCGTCACACTCCCAAACTCTTGCCAACCTCTACTTCCTGTCTGCTCTGAAGTTATCTCATTATTAAGTGGTCCTTGACCTACTCTGGTCACGTACGATTTAAAAACTACCAATACTTCATCAACGCTTTTAGGACCAATCCCTACGTCTGAACATATTGCAGAAGCAGTTACGTCTTTAGAAGTTACGTAGGGATAATCCCCATAATACAAAGATAAATATGTCCCCTGAGTACCTTCAGCTAGAATATTCTCGTTGTTCTCCAGAGCCTTGTTTATAGCCTCACTCACATCCTTTAGATAGACCGCAAGTTCAGGAATTTCCTTGGCTATTTTAGCTATTCTCAAAGCCCTATCAGCATTTGCCGGACCAGTACCTGTGCCGGTTGTCCCGACCTTTTGAGCTAGATGGTTAAGTGAACTATCTTTCTCTATGTGTTTCTTCTCTATTATCGCACAATTTCGATCAACGAATGTTCTATCTTGAGAATTAAACGTCTTGATTTCTGTTTGCAAAATAGTCGGATCAACAAGAACACCTGGACCAATAAATAACTTGGTAGAAAGGTTCAGGCCGGCGCTCGGCAGCATTCTAACTTTGTATTTTATCCCGTTTTGTGCAAACGTGTGCCCGGCATTAGGGCCCACACCTCCCCTAACTGCAACTGATATCTTATCTTTTTGAGCCAAATATGCGATGAGTTTTCCCTTACCTTCATCGCCGTAAAATCCACCTACGACGACGGTACATGTCATATAATTCCTGTTTGTCATCTATATTTAAATCTGCCATCTAAATCAGATTTTAGGTACTTCTTTATATCTTTGAGATTATTTCTCTCATTTTGTGGAAACTAATCATTCATTATCTGGGGACATACTTAGAATATTATCGAGTGTTCCAGAGCATTTAAGAAAATCCATAATTCTGAACAAGATTTCTGAGTTTTTCTCAATGAGTGACGAACAAAAAAGTGAAACAATCAACTCTGTATTGGAGGGATATCGGAATCTAGACAGTACTCATTTAATTCCAGTGTTAACTACCTGTTTCCGAGTCATCTCCGCCCAAGACGCCAAGACAATCGTCAACACATTCTGCATTTATTTCGATACATTATTGGTACATCCAGAACTCTTGCAATCAGTGAATCTTCAGCCAATTATTGAGACACTAGGGAGACTTAGGATTGATCAGAGGCATTTATTGGTCGACTGTTATTTCGAGGCACTCCTTTTGCATCATGAAAGGGACAGACTAAAATCAATGACTCCAGAGTTTGTTATGGAATTCTTCAGAACCTAGGTTTTGATATCGTCAGGTCTTTATGCTTATGGCTTCTGCTCAGGATTCTTTTGGAGTTCGCCTTCGGGTTTTTCCAATCCAAAGAACATTCGTTCGTATTTCCTCAACGCTTTTCTGTGCTCTGGCATTGACATATCCAACCTCATCTCATTCATTACCATAATGGCGTATTTTTTCCATTCATTCCAGCATTCAAGACATGAAGGAAATTTGTCAGCTGCAGGATCGTCAATTTCCTTCTCATCGAAAATCTTGCCACATTTAAGGCACGTTTTTGTCATTTATTTCATCATCATCGGTTGGTTATTTTATCCTTTATCATCATGGGATTAATACCTGGTTTATCAGAATCTGATGTAGAGTGATGTTGATTGGTATCATGGATGGTGGGCCGAAATGTATCCGTCGGTGGTAGACAAGAATCGATTCAGGTCGTAGCTTATACGGTCCGGTCCACAATATCATTGAAATAAGCATATGCAGATTTTCAAGTTATTAATCGAACTGCAACAAAAAGAATTACATAATAGTCCCAGTTAAAATACATCGTTATGAAGAAAATCGAAGCGGTTGTTCCTCATGCAAGGTTAGATTTGGCACTATCAGCCTTGAAGCAGTTGAATCTTGGTGGCCTTACGTACTATGAATCTAAGGGGAGGGGCCAA
>JANWJI010000104.1 GCA_025449515.1 Nitrososphaeraceae archaeon
ATCAAGCAGACTTAAGATTAGAATTGAATTTCTCAACAATACAATTTTATTTTTTCTTTCATAACTAGCCGAGCCTTTCAAGTAATCAATGGCTTGTCCGATTCGTGCTAGCGGATAATAACGCACGAGCCAATAATTTCATCGGTACTAAAATGATGAATCTATTAAGAAAATAAATGAATTATTTCTTAGAAAAGATCCAACTGCTGTGCTTGACAATATTCATTTTCGATGTTATTAAACTAATCCAAAAGCATCATATAATTATCCATATTTAGGATTTAGGTACAGATATCTAACTATTTTGAATATAGGATATAATTCTATTTGGAGGTATACCCACTCATTGCATACGTTTAGATAATTATACCTAATACTATATTACGATGATACTTTCATCCTCCATTTAGCCGTCTGCAAGAATCCGGAAACAGTTGGTGATGGCATTGATGATCGTAACAATACTGATAGTTCTTGAATCAAATGTCCATCTGGATAGCGTCATGGTGTTTGGAAGTGAAGATCTTAACGAGATCGGATCAGTTGATCAAAATAGTACTAAAACTAGTCATAATGGTATGGACAAATTGACAATTTTAACTTTTGGGTATCTATCACAAACCCAATATACTAATGCAAAACCAATCCTTGACAAGTATGGCTTTAAAGGCAGTTTCTTTGTAACATGCGACTTGGTAGGTACAGTCGATGATGATAAAAGTCCCCGAATGAGTTGGCAGATGATCCAAGCATTGCACAACCAGGGTCAAGATATGGAATCTAAAGCTATGTCACACAGAGATTTAAATGGCTTGTCTTACAAAGATTTGGAATTTGAAATTAGCCAATCAAAGAAATGCCTGGCAGATCACGGGATCAGAGCTACAATTTTTGCAGTACCCTTCGGAAATGCATGGAATAACTCAACTATAATTAATGAGATTTCTAAATATTATGATCTTGCGGATAACGGATTTGCTCATTTAATGTTTTTAGATTGTACAGAACATGGAAAATCTCCCAACCAAACCGATTGCAAAACCTATAATGAACATGGAGAGCTAAATCCTGTAAATAGATATTCAATTAGAGAACAAAGCCATAATTCCTGGGATCAGACATACAATTATATTGATAGGATTATATTTTCAAAATTTGTTGACGATGTAAATAGTCAGACACAGTATAATACTAATGGTACAATTAATGCAATACCTATAATGGCATACCATGCCATAGATAATAGCCGAAAACCATTCAGTACTGATACGAGCTTGTTTGAGGCAGAAATGAAATACCTGCACGATAATGGGTTTAGGGTAATAACTATGGATAAAATTAGATATGATCCAAACACTAGTCATCTATATGTAAATCAAACAGCAGTCAACCACCCCGTTCAGTAAATTAAGCAGGCATATTAAATACTATTTATGAAATTAGTAAACCAACATAGTATTTCATTCATATCTCGAATTCATCTTTGTAGATTCATATTTTGGCTATCAGACATCATACACGTGAGTGAGTTTTCTATGATACCTGTTTCTTCCTTCCATTCTTGAATTTAAGTATGAGCCAGGCACTAAAACCTGCAAGTATGCAAATTGTGGCAATATCTAAATAGATAGAATACCTGTCAATATTTTTCCAATTATTTCCAAGTTGCATTCCAGCAAACGTAAGTATGGAATTCCATATTAGAGAACCAACTAGCGTATAGAACACAAATTTAATAAGATTTGTCCTTCCTATCCCTGCTGGAAGTGAAACATAAGTTCTTATTACAGGCAACAATCTACCTACAAATGAAATCTTATCTCCATGATTTTGAAATAGTCTTTCTGTGAACTCCAAATGTTCTTTCTTAAAGAATATGTATTTTCCATATCTGATGATAAACGATCTGCCCACCTTCAAACCAAAATAATATGTTAAAATCGAGCCAACTAGATTTCCTAACGAACCAGCTAGTACTACAAGTATTGGCCCGAACTTCCCAGTTGAGACCAAGAAGCCTGAGAAAGGCATTATGATTTCACTAGGAATTGGAATCATTGCGCTTTCAAGGATCATTAAAAAGAATATCCCAAGATATCCGACACTAGAAATAAATGAGGTAATGAATTCTATTAACGGTCTTATTATTTCAAAAACTACTGACAATTGAATATTATTACCTTAAACTGATAATTGTGACCTTTATTCATTTTGTGGTACAGTTCTCTATTGGTAATAAATATTTATTTCTTAATTTATTTGATATGGACGTGGGTAGACTGAACAAGTCCAATAATAAATATATCGATCGCGTTGCACTCAAAATGATATTGGCTAATCATCCTTTTCTGCAAAGTCAACTAACGGAGGTTCTAGCTACGTATACTATATTTTAGGTCTTTGATGAGACTAGACTATGTCATCAATAGTTTCTTTCGTAAAATACCATACCATAGTTTACCACCCTCATAAGAAATCATTGGATTTGACAAACTGTCAATAGTGCACATCTTCTTTTTATCATGTCAGATATTGGGATATAGGATCATTGAAAATGATATCTAATCAGAATACATGAATATTAGAGATTCTACCGACTTGACCTCTATTCTGAGGTTACTGGCGAGCCGATCCTACTGTTTTCTAATTTCTGTATATTTCTATATACTAATGATTGGTATCGAATCCAGTACCTGGTAAATCACTCATTTACCTGAACAACACAACATCATTTCAGATTGTACATGCTTATAGACCACACAATGAATGTACAAGAAATAGAGCATACCAAAATATTATTCCTTTAAAGAGGACATTCTATAGAATATCATGTAACTTAGCCCATCTGTGCGGTGGGTCCATAGTAGATAATGTTAACGCCCTTTACCTGGTATTTCCAGACTAGATGATACTGGCAGTCGGACGTAAAATCTGGTATCTCGGGGTCTGGATTCAAAATTGATGGTTCCGTGATGCATTTCAACGACAATCCGGTAACTAATGCTTAAGCCTAGACCAGTACCCTTACCAACATTTTTTGTTGTGAAAAATGGTTCAAACATACGTGATTGAATATCTTGTGGGATCCCGGGACCATCATCATCTATTTCTACTACAATATAGATACCCTCCAGTCTAGTACGCACCCATATATTGTAAACGCTTTTTTGATTCTTGTGTCCTTCTTCTTTCGCTGCATCAATAGAATTGCTGATTAAATTGGTCCAAACCTGGTTAAGTTCACTCCCATACGTTTACTATCAGGATAAATTTTCATGGCTTGTTCGAGGAATTCCACACCTGTCATTTGCGGCATTCTCTGATCTACTAGGAATAATGCAGTCTGCTCATTTCGAAGTTTCAGTAATTTGAGTAGATCAAGTGCACTTGTCCCTGAGTCTGCCTTTAATACCCTGAAGTGATTGCCATATTTCTGGCGTAAATCAGACTCGATAGCTCGCAGTACCTGAGGATCGTCATCGACTATTAACAGGATTGGTTTCATAATAGAATCTGTTAATTAAGATCTTACTGAATTTCAACTTTATCCTGAATCCGGATTACTATGAACTAACTTGAACTGGTTTATTCGTTTACCAATAGTTCCATAATATTATAGCTCATGAAGGATCTTGTTATCAAGACATAAAATATATAAGACTTTTTGAGATCATGAGATCACCAATCGTTCTTATAGACTAGTCAAAATTTCCTCCACTGACAAATTACGTACAGCCTCTGCTTCTCAGCTGCTGCTATTTCAACCACTACATTATCTGTTATTTACGGAAGCCTAATCTACGATATTTTTAAGAAAGGTCACGTCATGGCCTTGCCAATATTGCCAACAGCCTCCGGTTCAACCTCATCCTCTATCAACTTCAGCATCCTCATCCTCTATCAACTTCAGCATCCTCATCCTCATACTCATCCTCCTCACATACAAATTCAATCCATTCAAATAGGTGATAACTTTTATTAACATAACAACCCATGACACAATACATTCGTAGAACGTATCATATGATTTTTATAATTAATCTGGCAAAGTAGAATTGGCGGGGTTGTAGCGTACTATAATCTACAAATATCGTGTCGATGGACAGCAATTCTGCTATCTACTTCTCAGGATAAACCTATCAATTTGACAATAACAAAACGTAGAAGGCTAGCGACAAGAACCCTTTTTGTACCATTTGTCCTTACCATTATCGCGGTAATTGGGCTTGTCGTTATGGCTAGTTTCTTGTTTCAAAATTATGTAATTCATAACCAAGATTCTCATTATCCAGTACTGGCAAAAAATGCTGATCTTAGGATAGAATTGGTAGCCGGTAACCTATCTCTTCCAACCAATATGGCATTTTTAGATCATAGTAATATTCTGGTATTGGAAAAGAATACTGGTGATGTCCGTCTTATATCAGACGGTGTGTTAAGACCAAAGCCCTTACTAAGATTGAACGTAGAAGGTCAGGGAGAAGGAGGGTTATTAGGTTTGGCCATCTTAAATAATACTTCGCCAGTCGTTGAATCAGGAAAAGACAAGAAAAGCCAGTTACAGTCATCCTCCTCGTTATCGCCAACAAATCTATCTCCTCCCATCCCAAAAGCATATGTATTCATTTACTTTACCGAATTGAAAAAAACTGGTGAAACAAAGAATGTGATTTACAGATATGACTGGAATGGGAATTCTCTAATAAATCCTAAATTAATCTTGGAATTGCCGTCTTCAGCAGGTATATACCATAACGGTGGGAAGATGATAATTGGCCCCAGAGATCATCAACTCTACGCGACAGTTGGGGATTTGAACTCCCCCAATACTGTAATGCAGAACTACAAATATGGTAAAAAAAGTAGCTACTCTTCTGTCATATTGAGAATAAATCCTATAAGTGGTTTGCCATCTGCAGATAATCCATTTCTCAATGATAAAATATCTGACAGTACTACGGATATTGCTGGTCTAGCTTATAGTTACGCATATGGTATTCGAAATAGTTTTGGAATGGCATTTGATCCTGTAACGGACTTTTTATGGGATACTGAGAATGGAGAAAACACTTATGATGAAATTAATTTGGTGAAATCAGGATTTAATAGTGGCTGGGATAAAGTTATGGGGCCGATCTCTCGTAATAATGATTCGTCGACAAAGAGTAAACTCTTCGATCTACCAGGTTCTTATTATTCTGATCCTAAATTTAGCTGGCGAGTCCCGATTGGTGTTACTGCCATAGAATTCTTTAATTCTTCAAACTTTGGAATAAAATATAAAAATAATATCTTTATTGGTGACATAAATCTTGGCAATATATATTATTTGGAAGTGAATAACACAAATAGAACCGATCTAAACCTAAATGATGGTCAGCATTCAGGATTAATAGATCGTGTGGCTGATAATAAGAACGAAGCCTTAGAGACACTATTTGCAACTAATTTCCAGGGCAGAATAACCGATATCAAAACAGGTCCGGACGGCAACTTGTATGTTCTGACATATTTCGATGGAAAAGTCTACAAAATAACGCCTAAAAAT
>JANWJI010000105.1 GCA_025449515.1 Nitrososphaeraceae archaeon
CTGTTTTGGCGTAATTCGAGCAAAATAATCCTCAAACCATTGAAACCATGTACAGCTATAAGTATGAGTATTATTTCAAGTAGAACCGCATAAGGGATATTATGATAGTTTCCAATAACATTCCTGTAAGTTAGGCTTGCAGAAAACGGCACAATTAGACGCATAATTATATGTACAGCAACCACAAAGAGTGCACAAACTCCTGTCAGGTAGTGGATTTTCATTATTTGGCTCTCACGCAGATTCATTTTAGTTCATATCCCCCATAATCAATCTTAAGCTCCTATCTACCCTTTTCCAAATAGGACTTGCGCCCCAAATAGCATCGCAAGCGCAGCCAAAATTAACGCGATCCAGATACCTGATTTCTGGCGATAGTTCAATGAACTCGCTAAATAAGGATAATCAGGTCTCCCTGGCTTACCAAGGCCTATCCCAAGATGTGTAAAGATAAGTCTGATTCCATTAGCTGAATGAAAAGTGCTCGTTCCAATTACCAGTATCAGAAATAAGTGACCCATTGGTGTCTGTGTTAGCTCCAACATCGAATTCCAAACATCTGGCCCACCAATTATTGAGCTGGTCTCGAATACATGACCTATAAAATAGATCAGTAGGAATAAGCCAGTCAGCCTCTGAAGCCAGTAAGAAACTCTTTCCCAGCCGTAACCGAATGGATTAAGCCAAGCCTTGATACCCTCCCGATTTTCGCTACTGACAAAGCGGTTTCTGAAATTTACATTCCTTTTCGAAGTCTCCATTAATATTTCCTCTCAACCGGCGCATAGCGGGTAAACGTTATAGGGTGCCAAGCTATTTTCGGCTCTGTCGTAGTGTAATAGGTGAGGGAGTGTTTCAAATACCTCTCATCGTCTCTTAATGGATAATCAAGACGCGCGTGAGCTCCCCTTGATTCGCAGCGATTCAGAGCATTCACTAAGACAACTTCTGCGACAGAGAACATGGAATCGGTCTCCATAACATTAATGAAATTAGTATTATACTCAGTAGCTCTATCATCAACGTGTTTCCATGTTTGTAACTTCAAGCCTCTCAGATCCTTAAGACCTTCGACCAGACTATTTTCAGTTCTGAACACATATGCTTTATCGTCCATGATATCTGTTAAACGTTTTCTGACTTCGTAGGGATTTACTTCTCCTTTCCCCCTAAATATTCCATCAAATATCCGTTTTTCTTCTTCACTAACCTGTTCTAATGGTGTAGACAGGCTTACGTCCATTTGCTTTAACGCATGGTTTGCAGCATGTTCTCCAGTAATTTTTCCCCAGACCAGACATTCAGCGGTCGAGTTGGCGCCGAGGCGATTTGCACCGTGCGTACTATTGCATGCTGCCTCACCTGCAGCCCAAAGTCCATTCAATTCAGTCGCTCCGTGAATATTCGTATGAATACCTCCCATCATATAATGGCAAACCGGCCTAATCTCTATTGCCTCGTTGATAATATCGACTCCAGAAAATTTAGAACCGATCTCTCTGATTCCAGCTAGGCGGTCTTTTATCACTTCCGGTCCGAGATGAGTAAGGTCTAATTTCAGACAGCTCATGCCACTATCATGTTTGAACCCTCTACCCTCTTGAATCTCACGTATCATCGAACGGGAAACTACATCCCTAGGTGCCAATTCAAGTTTTTCTGGAGCATATCTCTTCATGAACCTTTCATTCTGATTATTAATCAGATATCCTCCTTCTCCTCTCGCTCCTTCGGTAATGAGTATGCCTGATGGCAGAATACCGCTAGGATGAAATTGAACGAATTCCATATCCTTGAGCGCAAGCCCCTTGCGATAAGCCATATGTAGACCATCCGGGGTAGATGAATACGCGTATGTAGAAAAACTATAAATCCTTCCCGCGCCGCCAGTACAAATTATTCCTGCACGCCCTCTTATTACAAAGAACTCACCCGATTTTATTTCAATTGCAGTCACTCCACAAAATCCATTCCCACTAGAAAGTACCGAAGTGCAAAACCACTCGCTAAGGAAATCGATATTCTTGTATTTTAGGCATGTGTCATAGAGGGTCTGCATTTCATAAAACCCTACCTTATCTTGAGCATAAGTTGCCCTCGGGAATGAATAGCCTCCAAACCTACGTTGATCTATTCTCCCGTCATCTCTTCGTGACCATGGCATGCCCCAGTGATCCAACTGATATATTTCGAAAGGAATGCTTTCGACTAATAGTTCGGCTACGTCTTGATCGGCAAGAAAATCGCTGCCCTTAATGGTATCGTATATGTGAGAATCTCGGTTATCTCCCTCGTCCTCAAATAGCACTGCTGCCGTGCCACCTTCTGCTGAGACCGAATGAGATCGCATGACTTGCACCTTTGAAATCACTGCAATACTCAGTTTATTGCTTTTTGAAGCAGCAGAGATCGCTGCTCTAAGGCCTGTCAAACCCGACCCTATAATAATAACATCATAGGAAATAGATTCTGTCAATTAAGATGCAGTTACTCACCCATTGTTTGGTATTTATTTCTCATAAATATCTTTAGACAGCTATGTTCAACAAATCCCTTCTTAGTCAGAACTCTTGTACCATCCCGTTTATTCATTTTGTGCAACTCATTAAATATATGACCTACAATCTGTTGTGTGAAGTCCATGTCATGTTCTTAAGGCGGCACTTAAGATGTATATTTATCAGTCCATGTGCGTCCAGTATTTATCGACTATTAATAAATATCTCTTATATATTATAGTTGGCTGGATCAGAAAATGCCTATCGAATACGGCGGTAAGATATACTTCTCGCCGAACTCTTCTGACAATGTTATAGTTGAAAAGTCCAAAAGGAGATTGGTCGAAGAGGGAATAAAGCCTGAAGATATAGAAATTAGCTATAACGTTCAGGAGTTAGATGTTGGTGACTTATTTATAAACTATGATCCGCCGAATCTAGTTATTCGGCGGGTATACGAGAAGAAATCTAACGGCATGATTAAAATGAAAAGCTGTGCCCTCATAACGATCTAATGATGAGTCAGCTTTTCTTCCAAAGCCCTAGGCAGCTCACCAATTTCCTGCGTAAATTCTAAACCATCATCCATTGATCTTATCGTTACGCGGCCATTCTTATAATCTCTTCCGCCTACGATAACTGTAAGTACTGCTCCTCTTGCAGCTGCATCTTCGATCTGTCTCCTCAATGGTCTGCCGTAGAAATCGTAATCAGTAATGTAGCCTTTTTCTCGTAAATCTGATACTATATCCATCGCCTGAGCCCTTGTGTCATTCGAAGTGAATGCTACATAAATCATTCTAGGTTGTACTATATCTCGATCCTTCCTAAGCGCGACGACAATCCTCTCTACCCCACCTGCGGCTCCGAAGGCACCCATATCTTTCCTACCGAACGCTTCGGTAAGAGTATCATATCTTCCGCCCCCTACGAGCGCACCTATCTTGAGGGATGGGTCAGTAGCCTCAAATACGATTCCAGAATAATAATCTAAACCCCGTACAATTCCCAAATTTACACTCAAATTCCTAACCTTTCGCGATCTCAATGAATCATTCAATTGGAACAAATTATTCCAACTCTTCAGACGGCCAGCATCGACATTAGAATAAGCCGTATCGACGTTGCCACGTACAGTTGACAGGCTGATCAATTTATCTAAAACCGGTAGGCTAAGTTTTCCTTTAAACTCGTTATAGACGGCTTCGTTACCTTTTTTAGGAACCTTGTCCATGGCTCGAAATATATCGCTTATAACAGGCTCATCTGAAACCTGAAGATATTCTTTTATGTATTCCTCTAGCAACCTTCGATCGTTCAACTCGATAACGACATTTTTTAATCCCAGTTTTTTCAGGAAGACAGAGACAAATTGAATAATCTCGGCGTCTGATTCGATATTAAATGAATCATAAATTTCAACATCCCACTGATGAAAATACCTATAACGGCCTGCCTGAGGTTCATCGTACCTCCAAACACCATCAAATGCCGCTACTTTTATGGGCATCTTAAGGTCTCTTCTAGATGTAGCAAATCTTGTGAGACCCACTGTGAGATCAAATCTCAACGCTACATCTCTATTGCCTTTATCCTTGAAAGTATAGATTTCATTCGAAATCGATGGACCAGCTTTGACTTCTAAGGTAGATAGTAATTCGAGGGTTGAAGGTACGATTAACCTAAAATTGAATGCTTTGGAGACATCTAAAAAGGCATCTCTCATTTCATTAATTCTCGCAGCTTCCTCATAATCAATATCACGCATCCCTCTCGGGATTTCGAATTTCACAATCGAATGCAATCATTGTTCTCATTTAGATTTTGCGATCAATTATTATAATTAATTAGTCCCAACGTAATTACTAATGAGAACAACTGGCTTTCGCTATCTAGACCATATGGCGGATACTATTGTCGAAGCGTACGGTAGGAGTTTGGAGGAAGCATTTGAAAATTCTGGCCGCGCTCTAGTTAACATCATGTTTGGGCTAGAGGAGGTTGTTACTAAGAAGACTATGAGAATCGATGTACAAGGGAGAGATATTGAGAATTTACTGTATTGCTGGCTTGAGAAAATCCTGTTACTTGTACTTGTGGATGAGTTTATACCGTCAGAATTTGATGCCAGTATTATTATGGAGAAAAGCAGCATATTGCTAACCGCTATTGCCAGAGGTGAAGATATTAATTTACGGAGGCATGTATACCACATCGAGGTCAAGGCAATAACATACCACGAGATGAGCATAGAGCAAGAGAAGGATAATTTTACAATAAGATACCTCGTTGACCTCTGAGCCTTTTCACGAAGTAGTTAGCTTCTATACCCGCTTTAACAAATCTTAAATACTGAGTCTAACCTTTAGGTTTTTAAGAATTATGAGTGAGGATAAGAAAACAGCTAGCTCATCCCAAAGCGGCGCAACTGCCCTGTTAGAACTCTCAGAGAAGAATTTTGATGAGGCTGTGAATGCAAACAAACCCGTTTTAGTTGATTTCTGGGCTACATGGTGTGGACCGTGCCAATTTATGCTTCCGATTTTTGACAAACTGGCAAAGAAATATGGCGAAAAGGTGTCATTTGGTAGACTCAATGTGGATGACAATCAAGGTGTAGCAATGAGATTTGATGTTTACGCCATTCCTACCTTCATCATTTTCATGAATGGCAAGGCTGTCGATCGAGCAGTGGGAGCAGTAGGTGAGAAGGGTTTGGAAGGCCTCTTACAGAAGTATCAGTAATATTTTTTTACTTCTCGTTTATAGAATTTAAGTATCGATGGGGGAAGCTTAAAGATATCCGAAGGCGGGATCGTCTTTTCTTTTTAGTAGCAATATTGCATCAAATGCGTCCTTTTCTTCCTTAGTTAGTCTATAACCAAATCGCTCGATCAGCATCTTAGCATGTCGGCTATTCAGATCAGTATAAAAGAAGTCTCCTTCATTAATTTGTCTTCCTATTGTAGGCTCTCTAATCGAAATCGCGACTTGCATGCCTCTTATTGCCTCTTCAATCGTCTTACCGCTATCTTGGATTTGATGCACAATCCCGATTTTTTTGCCTGTATCGTTTATAACTCTTATTTTCTGCCTAAGTTTTCCAACCAAGATTTCTGCTCCGAAGACAGCAGGGCTATTCCGTCTAAATATAAATCCCTTCATAAATTGGAATTTACAAACTGGGGGGAGTTCATTGAATAGGATCGATTCTTCGTGTTCCTTTTGGTATCTTGCCCATTCGACGTAGCTACGTACCAGGTTGTAAATAATTTGCTCGTTGAATATCTTCACATTTCTTTCTTGCGCTTCTCTTATCGCATCGTCTAGTACTTTCACGTTAAACCCTAATACAACTCCTAAGTAGCGATCCTTCTCTTTTACTGCAGACGCTGCTATCACGTCTCTCCTCGTAATATAACCAATATCAGCAGATTGAATCGCTACGTCCGCCTTGTTTAGCATATCTGTGATGGCTTCTATTGAACCAATTGTATCGCACTTTAGAATTACGCCGTTAGATTCTGTGTTTATAAATGCAGCATTGACTTCAGATTGCAACAAGGTTTTGAGACGGCATTCATCCTCTCTCCTCTCAAGAACATATATAGGACTACCTGCAAGAACGCCATCCAAATCTGGGGATGTTATCTTCAGACCAGCAGCTGAGATTACTTCGTTTACTGGCATAAATTTATCCCGAGGATCGCGCATCTCGTCCAATGGTTTGGGCACCAATAGTGCCTTTGCTTTTGTTACAACCGATTTATCGCGTTTCGCAACTACTATACTCGCACCCTGCTTCAAAACTCCATCTAGGAGAATAACGTTGGCAGAAGGACCAAGGCCTATTTCTTCATTGACTTCCAATACTATTCCTCTGGCAGGACCTTCGTGCCTTTCCAATTTTAGACCGAGGTACTGTTGAGTTAGGCCGACTAACACTACTAGTAATTCTGGGATTCCGCCACCAGTTACTGCACTGACAGGGACAACAGCAACTTCCCTAGTAAAGTCTTTGACTCTCCAAAACGCTTCTGAGATATAGCCGAGTCTTGAAAGTGATCCTACAACACTATAGATTTTTTCATCGAGCATTTGTTGAATAATTTGGTCTTGTTTCCTTATCTCATTGCTTATAAGTGAGTTATCTCCAGTATTTCGCCAGCCGCTGATCAAGTCGATCTTGTTTAGTGCTATCACGAATGGAACCTTTCTTTTCTTAAGTATGTCTAGACTCTCTATAGTTTGTGCCTCTAATCCTTTGTTCACATCGACGACGACAATGGCGATGTCAGCAGCTGAGCCACCCCGAATACGAAGATTGGCAAATACTTCATGTCCTGGAGTGTCAATTACAAGCAATCCCGGAATCTGGGCCTCAGATTTTGCGAGATTCAAAAAGAGATTGCCACTGATCTGTTTAATTATCTCTATTGGAAAGAAGCTTGCGCCAATGTGTTGGGTTATCCCTCCTATTTCACGGGCCTGAACAGCGGTACCCCTTATTTTGTCTAAAAGGGATGTCTTTCCGGAATCTACATGGCCTAATACGACTACGACCGGTTGTCTGAGCTGCACTTAGCTACTTCCAAAAATAACATTGGATTCTTTTATAAAACTTTCATGGGTATCAGAAGCATGAATGATATTATCGGTTAGACCCAAACCAAAATCTCCTCTTATTGTACCTGGAGATGCCTCGTAAGACCTTGTTTGACCTATCATTATCCTGACTACATTTACTGCATCGTTTCCTTCTAGGATACAAGCCACAGTTTTCCCAGACGAAATGAATGAAACTAGCTCCCGGAAGAAATCTCTCTCCCGGTGGACGTCATAAAACGCCTCAGCCGTCTCTTTAGAGAATAAATACAATCTTAATTCGAGTAACTGAAATCCCTTCTCCTCAAATCTAGTTACAATTTGTCCAACTAACCGTCGTTTGACTGCATCTGGTTTGATAACAACAAGTGTTTTCTGTATTACCATTTTCTACTTTCTTACCCTTATTCCTCCTTTCACATATTTACGAGTCCACTTTAATTTTCTAGGATCGCGTCTCAGCTTTCGCGAATTTTTCTTGCACTTCGAAGAACAGGTCCACTGAATCACTCCATCATTTTTTACCAACATCAGTCCATGACCTGTGACTATCCCTTTACCACAAAAGAAACAGTTACGAAGTGAAGTTGCGGTCTTGCTCATATAATAACCCCTACCAATTGTCTCCTAATTACTTTATTTTTCGAGCTTCTCTTTCTGTTTCTCTGAGCATCAGGATATCATTCATTCTTACAGATCCCTTCACATTTCGCGTCAAGATCCGCCCTCTATCCTTCCCCTCTAATACTTTAACCCTGACTTGTATTACCTCACCGGCAATACCCGTTCGACCAACAATTTGAATTACCTCTGCAGGTATGACCCTCTCTTCAGATGCTTTACTCATCAGGATCCCTTATTCTTTTTTGCTTTTCGCTGTCGAGATTGAACTTATAACTTCATCGACTATATGTTGCGCTTCTCCAGCTTCCATAATGGTTGCGGCTGCAGAACCTACGTCTATTCCAAGTGAAGCACCAAGTTGTTGTTTACTTGGCACAAATATGTATGCAGCATGTCTATCTTCGCAGAGAATAGGCAAGTGCGCAACGACTTCTGGTGGCTCTACGTCCTCTGCTATCACAACTAATTTACTATTTCCTCTTTCTATCGCTTTTGTGGTCTCATTTGTTCCCTTTCTGACCTTGCCGCTCTGTTTGGCCAGACGTACAGCTTCATAGATAGCACTGACTAAATCTTTTGGAGTCTCAAATTTCACATAATAAGGCTTACTCATATTTGATACAATCACCCTTAGGGATCATTTCTATTCTCTTGTAGGAGAAGGACATGATATAATAATGTTGTCAATGACCGATCTTTATGGACTAGCTTGCCGTAAGACATTCTCTATCACGGATGTGTACTCATCTACCGTTGAATACAACCTTGATTCGTCAACAGATTCAGCGTACATCCTCAATATCGGTTCAGTACCACTAGGTCTTACTAAAATCCATGAATCTTTATCAAGCCACATTTTGGCCCCATCAATCGTTTCAGTCTTCAGTGGGTTCTTATAGTCAAGACACATCTCAACTGCCTTATTGGCAATATCGATTGTATCACATTCGAATTTCGATTTATATTGAAATGTTTTAGGTAATTTACTTAGCATTTGAGATAGCGACTCATTCGTTGTCGATGAAGCGAGCATATCCAGTACAAGTGCAGTTGTCATGGCACCGTCCCTCACTTCATTCATTTTGCCATACATGAATCCACCATTCTCTTCAAGTCCTATGATAGATTTACGTGCTAACATTTCTCTAGAGACTTCCACACTTCCCACCTTGGTCAATAGAACTTTCGAGTTCTCTTCATTCGCCACTAGAGAGACTAACATAGTAGTATTAATCGGGCAGACAATCTCAGTACCACTATGCCTGGATCTTAGTAGAAATCTAACCAGAAGGGCTCCAGTTTTGTCTCCTGGATGTGCTATTCCTTTTTCATCACAAAATATACTTCGATCTCCATCACCGTCATAAGCCACGCCGAAATCGGCGTCTAGATCCCTTACAATCTCACATAATGGATTTAGATTACTCAAAGTAGGTTCCGAACCGCGCGCCGAGAAAGTACCATCCAGCTCACCATTAATTGTTATCACCTGACAACCAAGCCGTCTTAGCAATAGCGGAGCAACGGATCCCTGAACGCCATTTCCCAAATCCATGATAACCTTAAACTTCCGTTGGCGTATCTTGTCGGAATTGACTAAAGTGAGTACAGCATCTAGATATGGATTAATAATATTATCTTCCTTGTACAGTATTCCCCAACCGTCAGTTCTAGAAAATTTTTTTTTAAGGTAAATTTTTTCTACCTTTAACTCGTCTTCTCTCGAAAGCTCGACACCATCTGATGCTATTGGTTTAATTCCATTATACTGTGGAGGATTATGCGAAGCAGTGATCATTATACCTCCGCTGTACCGGTATCTTTTTGTTGCAAACTGCAAACAGGGAGTAGGAATAATTCCGGCATCCCATACGTCAAGACCGGCCGAATTTACCGCAGAGCTAACCAGTCTTGAAATAATAGGACTTGACAGTCTTGCATCTTGACCAATCAATATCTTTCCCCTTTTGAAAAAAGTAGCAAGAGAATAAGATAAATTTGTAATAAGATCGAATTCAAGTTCTCTTCCAAAAATACCTCTCACTCCGTTCGTACCAAAAAGCCTATTCCTAATCTGCATCTATATCAATTTGGTTTATAATTTAAAAGAGACAATTTATTGGTATCTGTGGTTCCTTCAAGGTTTGCTCGCGCGATTCCGAACCTTAACTAATCTTTCAGGTTTGCATATGAATAGTAAGCATATAGGACTTTTTCGTTACTTTTTGTATAGATGATGGCTGGTGTCCAAATAAACAAATTTAACCTACCCATAATAGTAAATAGATAGAGCGGGGGTCGCCAAGCCCGGCCAACGGCGCAGGTCTCGTTTTTATTCTATAACTGTAATAAAAAAAGAGGGCGAAGCTTAGAATGAGTCAGGCTCCTATAACCCTGTTCCTCAGGGATTCGTGGGTTCGAATCCCACCTCCCGCATCCAGTCATGTCACCTATCCTGTAATTACCAATACTCTTCAACTACGAGAGATAATGTCATAGTGACTCATGTAAGTCGTACGCAAAGTCTTCTTTCCTTATGGTCTTGAAAATGGATTTCGCAAAAATCACTGCCACAATCATAACAATGCCAAGCTGATAAAGTATAACAAACCGTACATTTACGAAATGGCATATTGTAATCGTAATTTTTTTTCCCCTTAGATTTTTGTTGCCGCTGCTGCTTCATAAGATCTGTGCACTAACAATTTCCGTAACAATAGTTACCGTATTCATTTGTCATACCATTATGCCCTCACATTGTTAATTCCAGGAAGTTCAGGTACAATTCCAACTACAATTTCACCACCATATTTTGAATTTAAATGTTTGTTTGCTTCAAATGGAAGATTTAATTCTGGTATTATAGATCGTGGCATCTTATGGGTAATGATCCACAGGCTCTCGTGGAGCTTACGGTAATAGGGAAGGATCGGAAGGGGGTCGTCGCTGACATAACTAATTTCATATTTACGAAAGGTGGGAATATTGAAAAGGTGAACCAGAAAATAACGCGAGGCCTATTTGGGATGCATTTGGAGGCATCATTTCACAAAATTGATAGAGGTTCTCTCGATGACGGGTTAATGGCCTTGTCAAAGAAGCTGAATATGGAAATTAGAGTTCATTATGAAGAACCGAACAGGCTCAAAAACATAGGTATTTTAGTTACCAAAGAAGCACGCTGTCTAGAAAAAATCTTGGATTCTAAAAAACGGAACGAAATAAATGCAAACATTTCCGTGATAATTGGAAACGACAGATTATTGTCTCAGATTGCAAATGACTTTCAAATCCCGTTTCATGCAGTCTCCTACGACGACCGAACCGATATTGCCGAACAAAATATTTTGGAATTGATAGAACAATATAATATCGACCTTATAGTTTTAGCGAGATATATGCGAATTCTAAGCCCTAACTTTGTTTGGAGATATCCAAATCGGATCATAAATATCCATCCATCATTGCTGCCTGCCTTTCCTGGGGCTCTAGCATACGCTCAGGCTTACGAAAGAGGTGCTAAAATAATTGGCTGCACTTCACACTTTGTAACAGATGATCTCGATCAAGGTCCAATAATATGTCAAGACGCATTCAAAGTGTTGGAAAGCGACACATTAGATACCATAAAGACAAAAGGAAGAGATTTAGAAGCCTCTACTTTGTTGAATGCGATCAAGTTATATCTAGAGGGGAGGCTAGAGGTCTATTGGGGAAAAGTAATTACAAAGTCACATGCCTGAATTTTTTAAAAATGTCAAACGTACTTGTCAGTGGAATAAAGGTACAAGGATCCTTCTTCGGGGCTTAAATTCGTGCATAAGGCTAGTTTTAAAGTTGATAAGTGTGTCCTATATAATTTCTGTAATTGTCTATCCATATTAATGAACTTACTGACCCGGAGTTTCGTAATGCCGTGGCCCGAATCCACACAGCTATAATTCCAGTAGGTTCGCTTGAACAACATGGTGAACATTTGCCAATCTCCACTGACTCAATAATTGTTGATTACATTTCTGCGAAGGTGGCATTGGATGTTAGCGCGTTTAAACTGCCAGTAGTATATTATGGGATATCGTACGAACACAAGCCACTGTTCAACATATCTCTACAGAGTTCCACGCTGTTAGCTGTCATATCTGAGATATGTTGTTCTTTACTAGAAAACGGAATGAAAACCATTATCATCCTTAACGGACATCACGGAAATGCTGGTATACTACAATACGTGTCACAAACCACCCTCGGAAATATTTCGAGGCAATCTAATATTTATGTTCTCAACTATTGGCAATTAATGTCAGATAAATTTGATCATGCCGGTAACATCGAGACGTCATTACTACTAGCCATTGCTCCGAATCTAGTCCAAATGCAAAAGGCAAAACCTAACTCCAAAGAATTACAAAAATCAAAGATGGCTTATACTGCTATTGCGAACTCTCCAGGTAGTTTCCCACGGCTGACAGGCAATGGTGTATGGGGCGATCCAACTGGCGCAAGGGTAGAAAAAGGGATTGAATTATTGCGAGAAATTGTCGATAATATTAAATCTGTTATAATCGAACTACAGTAGTGGAAATTGTCGGATTGTGCCAGTATTTAGTTACATCGATCTGTTCTTGCTTGGTTTAATTTTTATGGAAATCCTCGCGAAATACCTTCATACCAGGCCTAGACTTTGGCTGACAATGATATTTTAATATATCACCATGTTACGCCTATTCCATAGGTAGAATTTAGCGATGTCAGTTGATATGGCTGTAAAAGTCTTGGACGAAAGCTTGGGCAAAGTTGTTCTTATAAAGCTAAAAGGAGGCAAGGTAATTAGAGGTAATTTACATGGATTTGACCAACACATGAATTTATTGTTAGAGAATTCTGTAGAATTGCTTCAGGATGGCAAATCTAATGATCTAGGAACTATCGTAGTGAGAGGCGATAATGTTGTCATCATTTCTCCCCCGCCTCAATAATAATTAGAAAAAATTCGGTGATATGAATGACCAAAGGCACTACATCGATGGGAAAGTTCACGAGGAAAAAGGTGCACATTAGGTGTAGGAGGTGTGGACACAACTCGTTCCACAAGCGAGGAAAGACTTGTTCGAAATGTGGATATCCTGAGCCGAAAATGCGAAAATACAGTTGGATAAAAAGAAGCGTTCTGTGATATTCAATGTTGCTTCTGTGAGATGACCTAATCTTTTTTTGTCGAAAACTGGACCTGCGGAAATGCTCAATTTTGTTTGAGCTAGTTGTTATAGCTGTGTCATCAGTATTGGGTGCGTTGTCCGTTTCGCTTCTCCATGGTAGCAAGACAGTAACAAATAGTATAGATAAAATGAAAGGTAAAGCCATCTTACATCCATTCGAATCTGCACGCGGTGAACTTGAATCGTCGAAGCTTGAGAAGGAGGCCTTGGCTGATAAAATAAATAGAGCCTACGAAGCCAAGAATGAGGGAAAGATAGACACATACGAGCGAGACAAGATAATCCTAAACTGCAAAGAACAAATAAGATTACAGAATATAAGAATTAAGGACTTGGATGAGGTTAGCAATTATTCTGAGATTCTAAAAATGCGTTCAGAATTGGTAGGGCTCTTGGAGATTAGGATTCCGAAGATCGATAGCAAATTAAGGGAATTATCAACAAAATTAATAGTTAACAGCGCCTCTAACCTCGAATCGTCTATACCGTTCAGTGCCAATCCTAATGAGAAAGAAAAGGAAAAATCCACAGGCAAAACAGCGATCGTTACAAATATGAAAAATAATCGTCGATCAAGAGGATATAGCTATACCGAAGAGAATATCCAGAAAATTCAGCACGAGATCACTCAAGCATTAACCGAGTTGGAAGAACCAAGCATTCATTCCATTAATAACATCACAGGGAATTATCAACTAACAGACAAAAAAATGACCCTTGAAAGAGTCCAGAAAAGAGACGCATTATCATTTTTGAATGACTCATGACAAATCGTGATTCCGATTCCATTAATTGCAAAAGGAAGTTATAAAATTTAGATTTCATCGTATCCAACGTATTACGACATTAATCCGGTAATTAATATTAAAAATCTGACACTACCGTTTGTTGCGATTTACTTACCGGCCTCTGTTCACTTAACAATCATTCATATAATCTCCATATTGTGCATGTCTACAAATAAGCTCAACCAATTCATGACGTACTTTTAACTTACTATCGTTATCTTTCCTACTAGGGAAAAAATCATCGAAACGCTCGGTTCTATCTTTTATGTACTGTATTGCCCTTTCTGTGATTCTTTTCTCATATGAAGAATGGATGTGATGATGATTTGGTTTCAAGAACTGAAGCTTGTGAATACCAAGTCCCACCATTGGTAGAAATCGGATGTTCTCCATATTCTTTCACAACGTTTGACAGAAATCTCTCTGCCATAAGTATGTTCCTTTCATTGGAGGTACGTTTAACAAAGATTGCCCTATTGGTTGGCTCGATAGCAACCCATAACCATACATAGTTACTACCGACTCTAATCAATGTTTCATCTGTGATAAATTCAGATAGTCTCTATCTCGTTCGTTTGCAATAGCTTCCTTGGCTTGTATCGCTGGATCCAGTTCCAAATGGAAACATGGTTCATTTCCATTAATTGAGATAGCCGTTGTAATGCTTTTCGAAGTGATAAGCCTGAAAAGTATAACTATAGTACGTAGTAAACATATTTTGATGAGGCCCTATGTCTTTCTTTGAATATAGCCATTAGCAGGATGTAGGAAGTCTTTAGCTGTAGGTCTATCCGTTAAGCGAACAAGGCCTACTTACTTACTACACATCACGTTAAAATAGGAGTTTTATTTTTCGAGCTAGGACGTAGTGATTCACACGCGATATTCCGTCAAAGTCAGGGATCGTTCTTTCAAGACACACCATCAGCTGGTATAGTTTACTAATTTTCTATAATAAATGAAGGACGAGCAAACCAAAAAAAGAGGTTAGACGAATGTCCGGTGAATTGTAAGACTATTGACCTGAAGCCAAAGAACTACCAAGGTATTAGTCAATACAGGCTCATGAGGCAAGTTTGAAGAGGAGGTATCAGTATAGGTGGTTCTTCGGAAACCGCGGGGACGTTTTTTGGTGTAATTCCGACCATGTCAACATAATCTTAATTACCATAAAGAATTTCACAATGGTGAACAATATATCAGTGGAGAAATCCTCGTCCTGCGCCTTTAGATTTATTTCAATAAGTTGTAACTATGCCCTGAGGACATAGCCGCCGTGGCAAGAAACGCCGATGGAGGTAGTACATTCTATACAAAGTCTTTAAATTCTACGATATCAATTCCGAACGAATCAGGGATATAAAATTGGACAGAATTTAAGATATACTGCTGAAACAGATCCAAATCGAAATATTACCTTTCTTTCTCCAACTATTTTCGGATACCTTCGAATTCTTCAAAATTTGACTAGACACGACACATTTTGGGAAAGGTTAAAGTTGCATTGACATTATTTTGCATTTCATGTCTTCATCGATGAACACATCAATTCGCAGACTGGCAAAGGACATAGTGAATAAATACATTATAGAAAACATGACAATAGGCTTAGGGAGTGGTAGTGCAGTCGCAGCAATGGTCAGAGAGTTAGGGCTCATTTCGATCAAAGATTCTTTGACATTCATACCTACATCATTGCAGATCGGGATAGTGGCGGAAGAAAATAACCTCAGGATTAATGATGAAAGTAGAATTTCAGAAATCGATATAGTATTTGATGGCGCTGATCAGATCGATTCAAATCTAAATATGATTAAGGGAGGAGGAGGGGCGTTACTAAAGGAAAAGATCATTACTTCCGCGTCTCCAAAGTTAGTAATTTCAGCAGATTCTACTAAATATGTCAACTCATTCACCCGCCCCGTTCCCATAGAAGTACACAAATTTGCCAGACGAATAGTCTACGACAAGTTAAAGAAGATAGGTGGTCACCCCCAATTGAGAACGTTGGAAAAGGGATATCCATTCATTACGGAAAGCTCCAATTTAATTTATGATACCATTTTTGAGCCCTATGAAAACCACAGACAGAAGGAGAACGAAATTAAGAGTATTCCTGGTGTCATCGAAGTAGGACTCTTCACTCGTCGAGCTGATGCATATTATAAAGCAAACAATGACGGCTCTTTTGAAATTATTTGTGGCAAGTTGTAGGCCTACGTATGAATTTTCCGTGACCCAGGGTACTCTTTTCTACTTCTCCATTTTCCATCACTACAATTCCTCGGACCATAGTCAAAACAGGCCACCCCTCCAATTCCCAACCATCATATATAGTGTAGTCAGAATAAGACTTCAGTAGTTGTGAAGACACCTTTTTCTTAAGCGCTAGATCAACGATTACGATGTCAGCGTCTGAACCAGGTTGGATAGTACCCTTTCTTGGATAAAGGCCAAAGATCCTAGAGGTGTTATAACTCGTTACTTCAGCTACTCTCTCCAAGGTAATTCTATGCTTGTTAACGCCATTGCTGAGAAGCACAGGAATCATAGTGGCGAGTCCTGGAAACCCTGCCAACGCAGACCAGATATCCCCGTTTCCAACTTTCATTGATAGTCTGTTGGCAACGTGATCTGTGCCAATAGTATCGATTTGGCCGTGTCTTAAGGCAGACCATAAATGGTAAAGATCACTTTTTGATCTGATAGGTGGAACAACCTTGCCAAGTATACTATTAAAGTCAGTACTGTGAGTAAGATAATGCGGACATGTTTCAATGTACAGACTGCCCTTTCCAGCCCCCCTTCCTCGCTGTTGCAAGATCGTTTCTAGAGCCTGTGCGGATCCAATATGTACAAAGTATAATTCTGAGTTAAATTGTCGTGCAAACGAAGCGGCTTTAGTTATGCTCCTTGATTCCGATAAAGCGGGTCTGCATCTAGACCATGTTTTCAGGCTGGACAGGTTCCTATGCTTGCTTTTGATTGCTCTCATGTATTCGGCACACATTAATGGATCTTCTGCGTGAACCATTGTTAGAGAATTATTTCTTGTTGCGGACATCATTATTGAAGTGAGCAATTCATCGTCCACATTTACCTCCGAGTCTAGTGGCTCATCTGATCCAGGTTCAAGATCCACATAAATACGATTTAGCTCTCCACCCAGGTTCATGTATACCTTAAAGGAATTAATTCCAATTTTCTCTGCAAGGTATGGGATATCTTGGATCTGGGAGGGATGCAGAATTGAAGCGTGAATAGAATAATCTACATAATGATTACCCCTACTTGCTACAAGCTGTTTTTCGATATCTCTGTAACTCCCAGTCATCCTAAGGATTCGCATCATAGTTGTTACTCCTCCTACGGAGGCTGATGTTGACTCCGTCTTTGCAGCCTCTTCTATAGGCCTATATACACCGTAGTGAACATGTGGGTCTATCACACCTGGGAGCACGTACTTATCATCAGCACTTATTGTTTGAGAAGCTTGAATGTTATCTATTGACCGTTGAAGCGATTTGATTTTTCCGTTCTCTATCAAGATATTCGTTTGAATGATCCCGATTTCTGGTATAACCACGCCTTTGGAGTTAGTAATTAGAATGTCACAGGTGTTTTTCATAGTACTAGATGTCATGCGTTATGTTCTGTTTAGTATTTAATAACTAGCATGGTCACAAATCTGCCATAGGTATCGATATAGAATCCCGGCTGCTAGAAACATGTCTCGAAAACGGCTCAAGATTGAAAACTATGTTAACTCTTTAAGTATGTCGGCACAGGGAATACTTAATGATATTCAGTTCCCACCTCTTTTTCTGCTCTTGAATAGTATTGTGCAATTTTATTCAGGGATACTCGAACACGAAATCCAGATATAAGTGAATATTAATAGCCATACCTGATGGCTAAAGATACATCTTCGGCAGCTTCAAACACGATCCCGTTTCCAACATTAACGATTCTATACATTCCAAACAAAGCCGAATGCCTAATCGGGGAAATAGGCGAAAAGTATTGTAATATGACGACTGAGGAGTGCAAGGGATTCTTTCACGGGGGTATTCAAAGAGAATATAAGAAAATAACGATATGGAGTCAGGGAATAGACAGTCTATGGTTTAACGCCATCATAGCCAAGATAAAAGAACTAGCCAATATAGAATATGTGCCTATCGTTTCTGGAGGCATTATGTATTCAGTCTAGCCGTTTATTAGGTCCAAAAATATCGTCATGAAGATCGAAATTTAGGAGTGACTGATATTCACTTGTCAAGCAATGCTATAATCCGAAAATAGGTCTTGATATTTGATTTCGGGTTATCTATGACAGCGAGTAGGAAAAAACTTCTAAAGGAGGCATATCCGTGGACTATCCACTAAACCCATTTCTAGATATCAATAGCCCGGCCCAGATTCGAACTGGGGTCAAAGGCTCCAAAGGCCTCTATGCTTGGCCACTACATTCAGCGGTGTCTAACGTACCACTACCGGGCTTCCGGGCGTATCTTGTTATAATGTGCTAACTTTATAATGTTACGCACAATTTCTTATGAAGGACAATAATTTCAACATGGGATCCTCCATATTATCAAGTACATGTTTCGCAATTTTTTTCTGCCTAGTTGCATACACTTTGCTTTGGAGCATCATTCTAACTAACAACAGTAGCTCACGAGCATTTGAAGATCGTCTTGCTAAGCCTGACCGTACAAGGTATTTCTCGACATAGAAACGAAATGGAGAAATAGAAATTGTAGGCTTTCCAAGAAGTGCAGCTTCCGTGGTCATTGTACCACCGGCTCCTATGAAAACATCAACTGACGAAATCAGTGAGACGCCGTCTACAACATTTTTTAGTACTTTTGCTTTACCTCGATATCGCTTTTCAACTTGACGAAATTGATCCTGATATCTACAAAGAATTATAATATTCGTCGTCTGAGATAGATTGCTTATGAGATCATCGATCATCAAAAGGCTACTATTCAACTTTCTATCAGCTATGTAGGATGCCTTTAATTCTTCTAACCTAATCAAGATATTTTTTCTACCCTTTTCCACAGCCGAACCAGTATTCAGTTCTGCAAGTCCAGTATTCGGATCTCTTTTTAGCCATGCTACAGGATCTAGGGCTTTATACATCGTTATTAGACTACTCGAAATCCCGGAATCTCGCCATGCCGAAATTGGTATAACCCAGGGACAAAAGAGTTGAGTTAGTAGTGGGACTGTAAGCTTCGAGACGGCAGTTGCATGAGGCGAATCGTTAAAACCCAAGTGCTTAATGCCAAGGCCGAACGCAACTCTACCGCATTCTGGAGACGAAAACGAAATAGCAACAGATGGTTCGAATTTTTTTATCTCATAAGCAAGTTTAAATATTCTACTAGTGCTTGCACGAAGTTTTTCATATCTTTCTGCTCCTCCATGTCTTCCTATTATCTTAAGTTGTAGATTCTTCATGCGAGCCAATTCGACTGCTTCTCTATATTGTCTTGAAGTACAGAGTATGTCGTGCCCTTGCTCTTTTAAGTAATCTATAGCTGGCTTAAAAAACATAACCTGCTTAGGTGTTAAAATATCAAACCAAATTCTCAATAGCAGGGTTAATACGATCTATAATGGAATAAAGTCTTTCCTTAATTTCTTTTATATATATAGTAATGCATGAATAGATAAATGCGTCCGGAAGAGGTGGGAGGAATCAGTTGAGCTTTCGACAGTCATCATCGTTATCTGTCATCGTATATGGTCTGAGCACTGAAGGGTATAGAATCGCATCCTCTATCGCACTTAAGGGCTTAAAGGTATCATTAATTGATGAATCAGCTAGAGTAGCAATAGCACTAAAACCGGACATTGCACGTAATTATCCGGATGTGAACTCTCTGATAGATGATGAAGCCTTATTGGGTCCTGAGCCGGTAGATATTGCCATTAGTACTGCTTCGTACATTTTTTTTGCCCCTAAAATTCGAAAAATAGGCCAAGACGTGAAGAGTGATGTTATGTCTAAGTTTAGAGATGCCATTAAGACGTTAAGAAAGGGATCATCGTTTGTCTACACGCTACCCACCGGGATGGGGGGAAACGATGAAAATATAGCTCTTATAGAACATCTAACCGGAATGACCGTAGGAAGTGATATAAATTATTATTATATGCCAATTCACTCTAGTAGTGGCGCCCCACATGATCTTTTAGTAGGTTCAGTTCAGTCAAAGCAAGATGCACAGATGGAGCGGCTGCTCCTTGATCAGGATACTAACATGAAAGTGAATTTTGTTGATGTTCTTTCTGCTGAATTTGCACATTCAATTAGAATTCTTGGACATTATGCGGGGCTGGCGAGTATTCTAGAAGTATGTAAACAAGTAAACGACGTGCGCATAAGCAACGAGTTAATGTCCAATCCTCTTAGGAATGTTTATCTTGATGAAGTAGCAGATGGCTTGTACGATCTCCGCGCGATAGCAGCATCTTTGGGTGGTGCAGGTCCGTTGATGTACCTCGTTAACGGCACTATAAAAGGGACTGAAGGATATGTAAAACATCTCATAGATGAAGTAAGAGACGTCCTCAAGAAACGCGATCTTAAAGCAAGCAGAACAAAAATCGTGATAAAATGGAAATTAGATCTAAATGAAATGAGAGGAGATAAATTGGACTTGCAGTTGTCACTAGAATCCAAGTTGAAGGATTACATAGGAGATGTAGAATTACATAATGGACCTTCGATAGATCTGTATCCCAACGACAAGACAATTATCATTATTACATGTTCAAAAGAAGACTACGCGAAGTTAGAAGCTGAAGGTATTGTCAACAGCGAATGCATAATAATGAAAGCAAATCCTGTCTGCGAGATAGTCGGATAACATTTTCTAAGAGTAAACGGGCTCAAGATTATTGTATCAGAGGCAACGCGGTATCCTATTCCATAGTTAGAGTGGAAGCAGGAATGTTACTATCATAATATAGATTGTCATCCCGAAATTGCCTCGACCGAGAGAGACGCGAGAATACCTACCGCTATGATCAGGTTCCAACTGATTTTTGTGCCATATAAAATTTGGAATTAAGTTCGTAAACTAGCTCGTGACGTATTCCATTTTTCTCTTTTAGTATCGTACTCTTCCCGAGAATAGGCTACTCTGGCAGGATGTCCTATGACAACTGTGTTAGCAGGAACATCTTTGGTCACGACGGCGGCCATAGCAATTACACTGTTTTTGCCTATTGTGACTCCAGGCCTAATAACAGCTCGACTGCCTATTATTGCACCGTCTTCAACGATTACGCCTATCATATGGGGACTCATCGGATAAGGGTCGTTAGTGAAGGTAGCGCCTGGACCCACGAATACATTTTTGCCTATAGATGTCATGGGTGGTATATATACCGAGCCTTCAATTCTGGTGTTTTCACCGATCTTAACTGAATAGTCTACATGGGTTAGAGAGCCTATCACCACATTGTCACCTATTTCGGTATCTCCGCCGATATACGCGAAATGCCAGATCTTAACGTTTTTGCCGATCTTTGCACTCCTCGAAATGTAATTCGTTATTTTGTCATCATCTCTGTTATTTTTGATTGTCGAGAAATTAGCAGTGACAGAATCATTAAATTCTTTATCATTATTCCTATTTCGTGAATTCTGCTTGTCATTCATTTCCTCGCCATCTCCTAATTATACGATGTACCATCATATCTGTGATTCATCCACTTGATTTCATTTAATACTTATCGCTGCTCTTAAAGATGCCACGGTTGTGCCTTTTGTAGGATGTTAGTAGGGATAACGTCCCGCCACTTTTGCAAAAATTCTATATCCTTTTGCTTGTCACGTAGATCATCTGGTAACATAACTGGGATCTGCTCAATAATTGGGTAAAACCGTGTACATTTGTCACAATATAATATTCCCATGTTAATGGTTTCATCATTTGTATATTCATCTCGACTTACGCTGATCTCGAATAATACTAAAGGATAATGTTTGTCAATCGGACAAGCTAGGATATTCAGCATTGATTTTTTCAATTTGCCTATCTCAAATCCAGATAAATTGGGGAGCCAGTGTTGCTAGATAAAAGGGCTGCCTCTGCTACACGGGTAACATTAACTGCGTCTATAGCTGAAGCCAAGGGTGTGCTTTTTTCTCCGCTAATTGCAGATAGGAAACTCCTCAATTCTAATGTAAGAGGCTCCTGAAAGTGATGCCTTCTAGGTATTAGAGTAGCATCCCCGTGATCGATCTTGATTTCCTGTGTAATAAAATCGCCCGTAATTATACCTTCGGTACAAACTGCGCTGAACATTCTTACCTTTTTTGGTGTAATCCAGTTGGAAGCTATAATTGCAACCTTCTGATTAGCGAATCCCAACATGATGGTAGCGAAATCCTCATAGGAATGGAATTTTTTTCCAGCTCTAGCAAAAACCATATTGGGCGTCCCGTTAAATAGAAACATCGCAGTGTCAATGTCATGGACTGAGGTATCGTAGATTATGCCAACGTCCCTTATATGCAATGGCATTCTATTTTCTCGATGAAATTCCATCATTATAAGGTCACCGTATTGTTTTCTATCTATGATTTGCTTAAAATCCTGCACTGCTGGATTAAATCGTTCAATATAGCCGGATGTGAGAATAACTCCTTTCTTGTCGGCTGCGGATACCATCTCTTCGCACTCTATAGTAGAAAAAGATAAAGGCTTTTCAACGAAAATGTTAATGCCACTCTCTATAACCTTTTTTGCTACAATAGAGTGAGTTTTGGTAGGTGTGCATACAATACATGCGTCCAATGAGCGTTCCCTCTGAAGTAACTCGTCAACCGAGAGATACAGTTTGGTGTTGTAAAGATCTGCCATTTTTTTTGATCGACCTGCATCAGCGTCACAAATGGCAGATAATACGCCGATATCATGTAGAACCCGAGCATGATTTTTGCCCCAACCTCCAACTCCTATTACAGCTATCTTAAGATCCCTATTACTCCCTACCATACTGATGTTAACCACTTCGCATAATCCCCAATTTGTCCTGTAACTAGTTTCGAATAGGTTTCTCTAATTCTCCTCGTTATAGGCCCCTCCCTACCGCTACTTATGACATGGCGATCGACGCTCAATATCGCTGTGATTTCTGCTGCTGTACCCGTCAAAAAGAGTTCGTCTGCAAAATATAATTCTGTTCTTGGAATGGGTCGTTCGATTACTTCATAGCCTAGACCTTTTGCAATGGTAATCGTTGTATCGCGAGTAATGCCTTCTAAGGCAGAACTCCCAATATGAGGCGTGTAAATAATATTATTTCGTATGAGAAAAATGTTTTCCCCAGCTGCTTCGCTTACGTTTCCTTCTCTATCGAGAAGTATTGATTCGTCATAACCATTATTTTTACTCTCTTGAGTTGCTAGGATCGAGTTAAGGTAATTTCCTGCTGCCTTTGACATAGGAGGAGTAGAAGAATCGTGAATTCTTCGCCAAGAAGAAATGCATGTGTTAATACCTTCAGAGTTAAAGTATTTGGCAAACGGAAATACGATTATTACTACGTGTGTCGGGGAATCATTAGTAATATTAAGGTCGATTCCATGTAAGCCAACGAATGTCAAAGGTCGTATATAGCATGATTCTTTAATATTACTCCTTCTCAGTAGATCTATAGTCGCATTACAAAGCTCATCCGTAGTATACCGCACCAAAAAGGAATAGACGTTCGCTGATCTGTGTAGTCGCTGCATATGTTCTCGAAGCCTAAAAATATAGAGATTTTTCTGAGTCGCGTATCCTCGTATTCCCTCAAATACTGCTGTGCCATAATGCAGGGCATGAGTAGTGACCGGGATTTTGGCTTCTTCCCATTTCATAAATTTTCCGTCAAACCAGATAAGCTCAGCTCCTTTCGATTTCATTCAGAGCAAATTCCATTTGTGCACTATAAATATCTTCTAACTAGAGCACAACCCTTCTCTTGGGAATTTCATTCCCATTATTTTGATAGTGTGGTCAGCACAATTCGCAAAGCGCTCTATGATTATCCAGTTGTCCTTGATTATACTAGCCACCTTTGACGGAACCATATCCTCCCAGTTATGCCTCAGTTTGTAATTACTTGAATTATTAGTTGTGGCTTGGCGGTAAAGCGCTTCTTTAACATTTGAAGCTGAAATGTCGAGTCGCTTGGCTTGAGTGGGATGCATTAGATAAACCCTCAACATTAGTCGTTCAACTGCATCGCCAGTATAGGAGATAAAACGATTTTCTTTAACATTTTCAAGTATCTTTTTTCTTAGTGCCCATGAGAATGGCGAGATTAGTGGAGGAAAGTACTTTATGAAAGGTGATTCGAAGGAATAATTGGGCAATACAACTATATTCATATCATCGAAGATTGATTCTATCATGGCCTTTCTAACGTGATATGGAAATGGAAAACTTCTTGTAGTGATTTCCTTCCCATTCTTTAAGAAAATGACTGGCAGAACGTAAACATTGTGATGTTTGCTTAGTGATAGAATGATTTCTTCGTGAGCATTTGTTAATGGGTTTAAATGTGCTAGGAGAATAACTGCAGAGTTTTTCATCGGATCTTACAAAAATTAAGGTTATAGAAACAAAAAGTGCCGAGGTAAGCGATTACGAGCTTCTCTTTATTTCAATTTCTATGGTAGAGACGTTTCTAGTTCTGCCATCCTCTGACTGAACCGTCTCGGAGCCAATTCTTACTTCGCCTACCTTGTAACCAGCGTTTTCCATCCTCTTCAATATTATCTGAGAGACATCCACTGCTCTTCCTATACTTAGACCCCGCGCCTTGATCGTTACACATGGTTGATTGGCCAATTGAATCAGAGTAGACGTAACATACGCCATCAATGGTTTTTTGCCAATATATATCGCGTCACGTGGAGCATCTCTAAAGAACTGTTGATTTTGTTGTGAATGTGGTTGTTGTGATTGTGGTTGTTGTGATTGTGGTTGTTGTGATTGTGGTTGTTGTGATTGTGGTTGTTGTGATTGTGGTTGTTGTGATTGTGGTTCCGACATACGGATGGTAAACACCTCAGGATATTTAAATCTAGAAGATCTGACGATTGATTGTACACCTGATCTGCAGACGAGCCTTATTATCTACCATGTGGATAAAAGTTGCATTTTTCGTATTCGAATAGACATGAATCACAGTTTTAAACGTTGAAAAATTAGATGAATAAAATGTGACACATACGCAATCCGTAGAAAGTTTGCAGTGGGACCGGCCGGATTCGAACCAGCGATCTCCAGCGCCCGAGGCTGGCATCATACCAAGCTAGACAACGGCCCCACTCTACAAAAATATTCAAGCCTGTATTATAAACTAAAAACTTGGTGATAGAAATTTTGTAACTTCAAGATCTTTTTCGTTTAGAAAAAGAGGAGGACGCTCAGAAGAATGAGTTGTATCCAACATCGAAAATGGCAGAATTATTCATAGCAAGCATACAATAGTTGCAGACTTGAAAATAGATACAAGTCAGAGCGATTTTCAATGGCGTGACATTTCTTTGCTCCGATGAGTGATCGATAAAAACTATATGATATAAACAGGATAAGCTATAGTGCCATGGTTAAATTATTCCGATTGCAATTACTAGAAAAAACTGCACCATGCTTAACGCTCGAATTGGAATAATTCTAGATTATCATCTCCTAGGATTACGTGTTCTACACGATTACCTGTTTAATAATTAGACGCCTGCTAACTTTATGCCACCGTATACACAGGCATGACGAAGAGATTCGATTTCTTCCGCTCGATGCTCTCTAAGTTCTATGACGTACCCGCTTTTTGAATGATAGTAAATTACCATGTTTTTGGGATAAAAAGATAACATATCGTGGTTAGCATAATCTGAAGCCATATGTGGTAGATGGACCGTTTCCCAAGAAAACAGTTTTTCTATCTCGCCATCGAAATGGTATACGCTACCGCACGGACATTCAGCATCTCTCCAATCATTTCTATTATTCTGCAACCAGCGACAGTCATTGAACGAATGCCTTGGTGATCTCTGGCTAGCTGACATCATTCTAAGCATAACGTTATGATAATATTATTGTTAGCTCGCAGTCAGAACATGCAATTCAAGTATCTTCATATAAGCATATGAATTATTAAATTTATTAGATAGCTGAATAGCATCCAATCCTACCTCTTTATCAAATCCTTAGTTTTTACTCTAAATCCTTATTTTAAAAAGAATAGATCGTATTTACAACCTCAATTTTTTTTCTTGAGACATGCGCGGCTGTAATCCATACCGTGCCAAATTATATCAAATCCAAGTTTTGACATAATGCCCAAAAGACAGGACTCAGGAATATCGTTATCACCCAATATGCTATTTACATCGCTTAAGCTATCCATGTTATCAATTAAATCATTCACTTTTTCCAGCTTCGTATCTGAAATCAAATATTTATCGACTATAACGTAATTGCCTATACGATCTTTATTTTGAGCTTGCGATTGAATTATTTTCAATAGAATTTCCAACTCGATATTCCATGTCTTAGCTAATGCAGCGATTGAAATTACATCACTATGATTATTCATAGGCTGAAAAAGTTTGCTTAGGATATGGGTGCACCCGTTCGCTTCCAAATCCTTAGCGTGTTCCTGATCTATATCTCTGAGATAGTCCAGAATAGGCTTCAGCGGTATGTTTTGATTATCATAGACTACCAATCTTTTATCAGTTATCGAAGATATCAAGGAATGCCATGCGCGAGTTTCAGCCAAATTGGATGAAGTTGATGCATAAACGTCACGATTTATCGCAATCAAGAGATCAATCTTATTCCTCTGGTTAGAGTTTGCTATATCTGTAATAGCCCTTAATTTTTGTACCTTTCTCAACAGATATTCCTTCGTCCAAAAACCTATTATTTCAAAATATATTTTCCGGTCATATTTTTCAAATACAAAATCAGGAATCAAGGCTTTTCCATTTTGAAGTATCAGAGGGTCTGGTTCCCTAGTCAGCTTCCAATCACTAATAGATTGAAGAAATCTAGTAGCAAATTTCTTCTCTACGTTACTATCGAAATAATCATAGCCTGAAGTATGTTCACTTCTAGATTCAGTATTGTTCGGTAGTGGTTCAGCTAACAGGTAAGAAGAGGTATCCGACATTTCAAATTCATAAATCTTCTTACCTGAGGACAATGTTTTCCTTACAATCCATGCTTTTAATGACCAGCTAGCCAAAGAAATTATCAGTGGTATCAATCTAGATATAGCTGTTCCATATCTATCAGTAAGTTTGAAAATACTGAGCGGACCATCGATCGAACAAATTATGGAGCCCTCACATTCGGACTTCGCAGGATCATCATTTTGAACCTTAGTCCGAGATATGTCTTCAGAGGCAGGTTTTTCGTCACCGTAAGTTCGGTACTCTAGATTATACATCAGTCCGAGCCTTTTTACAGCTCTAAGGGCATACTTCCATTTCGTGCCACCGGTCAATGAAAACTCCAGTTTTATACAATTAAACAGGAGGGTTTGAATAAGTGACAAATTATACCATGCAATCAAACTTTCTGGAGTAATCGGTTCGAATCTTTCCAGTATTAGGTTTTCTTCCTGATCGCTCCACATAAGATTCGAAACACTGTCAGCAGATATGCCCACCTTGGATGCGACCAAATTGACGATTTCACTCCTGTCGATATTTGTCAGCGGATATCCTCTCTCGGAAGCTTGCTCGAATAACATCTTCCGAATATCGGAAGGAGCTACATTCTTATTTTCAAATACATGAGTATAACTGGCCGTGAAATTATTAACGTTGCCAAATTTTTTGTTTGATATATAGTCCTTGTCGCTCAAAATATAACTGTAGCCGTAAGTACATCTTCGCTCTAACAAGGCATAAAAACC
>JANWJI010000106.1 GCA_025449515.1 Nitrososphaeraceae archaeon
ACTAATGATAGTTAGAAAGACTCTGTCTTACACTCAATTACTTACCTCTAGAAAATACCGGTGGATCCTAAAGTGCAATGAAGTCAAAATGGTAAGCAAAACAAAAGAAGATTGATCAAGCAAATGCCAGTCCGATGTAGTAGATCTCACAACTATGGGCCTCCAAAAACTGAAGGCATGGGTTTAATAATTTAATACGATAAGCCTGCAGTCTCGAATAACTAGTTATTTATACCTGTCACAATTAAACTATAACTACAAGCTATGCAGAAGAAGAGAGCTACTGTAATATTATCTGTAGGAGCAATATCACTAATTTCTATATTGATAACAGTATTAACACATACGTTGCCGTATTCTCAGAATAGTAACTATAACAACGCCAATATTGGATCTTTTAGATCTCCTTCAGATGGTCATTATAGTGTAGCAGTAGCAATGCCTTTCCAGACGTATCAAGATCCCATTTATGGGATAAAAATTCAATATCCGGCCAATTGGGAAAAAATACAGCTCGGTAATAATTTTATTGTACGTTTTGTATCCAATACTCAACATGATTCAGGGGTATTAGAGAATGTAATGATAACTGCTACCAGATTATCTTCTCCTAATACATCTTTAAACAATTTTGGCAATACAAGAATTTCGGCACTTGAATCACAGTATAGAGATTTTTATCTAGTAAGCTCTGGGTCTTTTATAAGCTCAACAGGATCACCACTCTTTAAGATAGAATATACGCACAGAGATGGCATTCTACCGATTACGACAACTGAAATATGGTCATTGAAATGTAAGGAAGCCTTTATGCTCTTAGCTAATACCAATACATCTGAGACTTCAATTTATATGCCTATATTTCAAAAGATGATAAATTCATTTAGTTCAGCTGCTTCTACAACCACATTACATCAAATGAAGGTACACAGTATATGAATATATCAAATGGATAGATAACTCCTATAGTTTAGGAGTGTCTTTTAGAATACTATAGGTCATCCATATCTTGCCAACATCTTGCCAATTAATCTAATTAGAAGTACATCCTGGAGATCTAGTTCATGATAGTAATTATGATTTTGTTGTTTTTCTAACTGTTGTATTCGCTGTATTTTCATTTGTCGTTGGAATGCCGCATATCTTCGATTCTGTAGAATTAACTTATTTGTCACCAGAATCGCAAACTGCCGGCTTCTCTCCTTGGGCTAGATTTGAGAGAATACCAGTGCTAATTCCTAATACTACAATGACAAAGGTAAAGAAATTAAAAGATAGAAACAAACAAAGCAAATAGTTAACCTTCGTTTTAATTGTGTATTAAGTCATAATATCAAGATTTAAGGAAAGTAGAAAATGGCAATTAAACAAAGCCTATTCTCAAGATAGTAACAATAACCATAACAAGGTGCCTTGCATCAGTTATTGTGATAAATTTGGTGACATGAGTAGAAATTTTACACGAACAATTCAATAATTACTACTAATTCTATGTGTCGTTACCAATAATAGTTAGTCGGTGAGGCAAGCAAACTGGAATTTTTATTCGTATTAGATTAGGCTCTAAAGCCACAAAACCTAAATATTTATCAAAAAAATCCTCATTTTCCATCCTCATTATTTTAGAGCATTGAATAAAATCGCTTTTTGAAAACCAAGAATAGTTTGGTATTATTGCAAACTACAGCAAGGGGGTCCTCATCAATGTTCAGTTTGGCAGATTCCAGAAATCCTTTAGAGAGGTGATACAAGTAGGTCTGACAAATGCGCTATTGCATCATCTTTCATTTTATCACGATCTCTCATTGATTGGTTCAGTTGTTCTAATTCTTCTACCTTGGTTGTATATCTGCACCTTGTATTTCTAGTTGATGGACGTTTAGAAATGTCAGATAAGGTTCTATTTTGCGACAATATCTTCACTTTCTCTGAATCCTTTTTGTGCCAATATGTAGAACCTGAATGATCTATAAAATACATAATAATCAGCAGGTCTAGATGAGATATTGTAGTCTTTACTAATCTGGTAAAACATTTCATACGTAATCTCCTATATATTTTACTGGTGGTTCAAACTCTTACATGTTACGGTATGTATAATGCGTATTATGTAAAACTCGTGCTCAAAATAAGTAATCTATAGGGAGGATTTATATGCCTATAAGTATTCTATAAGAATGTGTGTGGTAACAATTTTTGATGCAGAACAGTTATCCAATGATAGAATGGCATGTGAGACATTTGGAAAAAATAGTTTTGAAATTTGTAACAGGGCTAGCCGAAAATGCAACCTCTTGGGAAAAAAGAAATAACAAACGCTATGGTAGAATAGGCAATGTTTGTAGACAAATAAACTATGATATAAAGCAAGGCGCTACATATGAACAGGTTACTTTGCTTTTACAAAAAATTCGAAATGATTCTTCCTTTTCTAGTCTTCGAGACAATCGTGGTTCTTTAGAAAGATTAGGCGAGTTAGAGAAATATTTTCAACAGCGACCTGTAGAGGCAAAAAGTTGGTATTATTAACCTTCTAGTCAAGATATTTTTTAATAACAAGTAAGTAGCTATTGGAATTAACTGACTGTTATTTTTCAGCTTATTGCTACGAGAATTTCTCTCCTGAATATGGGCGGTCATTTCAAATCTTTTGCAACTTACAAATGTTACTCGTTAACACAACGCCTTTATAGGCTGTAAATTGTTACTCCTTTCGAAGTTGGATGCTGGATATGTCAAATACCAGGCAAATGATTTAGAAAAAATACGATCCTGAAGTCAGATCTCCCTTAATTGCATACCACGTCAATGTTCTGAATTACTTATTATTCCAGGGGTAATTTCATGTTTGTACAAATTCAGAATCTTTACTTTGTCATTTGTCGTTCTTTTAGAAAAATATTAGCTAGTTTGTCCACTATCGTTTCAGCACTGATTGGTTTAATAGCGAATTCCTCTGCACCATATTCCAGGACCCTGGTTTTGTCATTTTCATCATCGGCTATCGCAAATATTTTGATATCTGAATTCAGACGCTTGATTTTGATGATTAACATTACTCCCCTATCCGATGCCGTCTTTCCGTCCATGACTACAATATCTACTTGATTATTTAATTCCGCGATTATTTTTAGACATTGATCTGCGTTGAATGCTTTGAATACTTGATGACCTTTTAGTGCAAAGGTGCCTGCCAGTAGAGTTTGGATGTCGGCATTCTCTTCAGTTATGATGATTCTTAGTTTTTGTGGTTGTGTGGTGGTAATTTTATATCACCCATATTGAGAAGTTAATTTGATACATTACTCTTCTTTTATGAAGATATTGTGCGTATATATAATAACTTTTTTGTGGAATAATCGCAAATTTAAATAGACCACCAGTTAAATTCAGCTCCTTGTAAGTCGGATTGACAAATTGGCTCCGTTATGGTATAGCATAAAATTATTATGGCAATTGTCAAACAGCCTATAAGGTTCGATGTCGGCAAATTCATGCTTTTTCTGTTTATTGACTCTACTACGGAATGCATAGTTGAAGTAAAGAAGATAACGAACCCAAATCAAGAAATTACAGCAATCTCGACTTTAGCTCAATCCAAATCTTGATGGTCAAATCATCCAACACTACGACAACTATTGCGTTGGTATTCTTACAATTTTAAGATAACCTCAGGAACATATTCAACTAAAAGGCTTGCTAAATAAGAATATTGTATTAAATATAATATTAATCACCAATTTTGATTAATCTTGATAAATCTTTATAATTATTTACCAAGTTACAATAAAACGTATATATTTTTTATACTTGGTTATCTATTCTGATTTTGAAGATCTAGATTAACTGTGTCGTCTAGCGTTCAAACAGATTGTAATGGATCTTCGTATAGTATTTTGAACGATAGATTTATTGGTGATTTGGAAAATATAATTGATATCTCAAGTTGGGCGATAGACAAATTAGGTGAGAATAGACATGACAGGCTTCTCGTCGGCAAATTACTGCGACTTATGGTACTCAAAATAAGACTAGGAGTTATGTATACTACGGGTATGTCTCTGCCACATTCTACATGGATCTTTCGCCGGCATAGCCGACATGCCGCTACCCTCACCGGCATGTTGCGAGCTATGGTACTCATAAGACCAGGTGTCCCTTACTAAGGCCACATGCGACATTTCACATTGATCTTTCGCCGGCATAGCCGGCATGCCGCTACGATTCATGGTAATTAAGTGACGTAGTGTTCCTACTCCGCATATCCAACCGCTAGCATGTTGTTACACCTCGTAATACCGAAGATGAGACCTCATTGGTCGGTCAACATCAGCTAGGTCTCTAGCCGGTCAAGCTGTAATCTGTGGTACTATCAGACGGAACAAGAATAAGCACGCTTCTCGCTACAGCAAATTTTTTAATACAGAAGATGTGACCTGGTATCAGTGTTGCATAGTATCGAGCTCTTTTCTGGACTATGCTCTGGCTTGTTGTGATATTGAAGACATAGACCGAGCTTTTTGTTTCGCTTCGAACTTGTTTGGCATTTAGCATCTACCAAAAAATCATATTATTTGAGCCCTCTTTATTCCACTCCAATCAAATCCTATCCTATCGTCAAGTATATAGCAAACTAGTAGGTGAAGAAGGGTGCGATGACTGGGGTACCGGATATAACAGTTGATAAAAGCTACTATTTATTGATGATTTATGCAGCGCTATTTGGAGCCCTTTCGTCACTTCTCGCGGCTGCATATATAACGCTATATAATCAAGGAGTTAAATTTTTCGAACAGCCGGTCATTGTGGTATTAGGCATTAACATCTGGTCGTTGGTACTACTAACTGTAGGCGGAGTGTTAGTTGGTTTAGCAATCAAGTTTTTTGGCCAGCATGCGGGATTAGGAGTTGCACAGGGGCAATATGCCAAGACCGGCCGCCTCAACCCCCGAGCCGTCCCGAGTATCCTCCTTCAAGCATTTATCGCATTGTGGAATGGTGCTGCCGTAGGACCAGATGGCCCACTTGTCTTTCTGAGTGGAGGAGTTGGAAGCATGTCTCTCCGCGTTTGGTTGATTTAGGATGGGCGTTATTGGTTGGAGTCGTGGCAGGACTGATAGGAATCGTATTCAAACTTATCTTCGGCGTTGTGCAGCTCGCTTTCTCTCGCTTCAACAAACGTCCGGTTACATGTGCTATACTCGGTGGAGTCACTATTGGCCTCATTGGTTCGTTTCTGCCACTGACTCTGTACTCGGGCCAGAATCAACTGCTACAAATCATCCATAATCCAGCCGCCTATGGTGTTGGGTTCCTTCTACTCATGATGTTAGTCAAAGCCCTACTCACTAGTACGTCCTTTGCCACAGGATTTGAAGGCGGTCCAATATTCCAGTTACTCTTCATAGGTGGTACACTTGATTTATCGATCTCCCAGATCCTTCACTTCATCCCTGAAGGTGTAGCAGTAACCGCAGGGATGGCTGGAGTAGCATGTGCGGGCTTCCCCGCTCCTCTGACTATATCTCTCTTGCTTGGACTCTTGGGCGGACAAACCGATCTTTTACCAGTGATTGTTATTGGCGCAGTTACCGGATTTTTAATATCTAAAATGCTATCTCCCCTGCTTCATAGGCCTCACGCACATTCTGCCGACAATAGGTAATCACAGACAACCTAACTCCATAATAAGCTAGAGGACTGAAAATTGTGATCCGAACCTAAAGGCATAATAAAACGACTTTAAGAATAACACTAAAACCTGACCAAATAAATGAAGAACGCTTATAAAATATACAGGGCCAAACAGTAAGAAAACAATAATCCTTCTAGATAACCATATCTGTTGAAACGAGATCTCGACGAAGAGACTGGTAAACTTCAATATTGGACGAGATGTTATTTCAAAAATAAATAATAATAAAATCATATAGAAATTACATTATTAAAACAAAAAAGATATAATATTATTTTTTTTAATTAGTGTTAACCTTAAATTCTAACCTTTTATTTATTCCCAAGACAGAAGGTCGAAATTATTCATCTTTTGAATCTGCCTTCCATCACTATTTCAGATAGAGGCTTTCTGTCGTTGGGGGTTTCTTTTGATTGTAGTTCTTCGGAAAGATTTTCTTTTGGTCCTCTCTTACCTATTGCAATCATTGCCATGACATCAAAACTGTCTGGAACCTCTAATACTACTCTTGCCTTTTCATAATCAAAGCCCTGCATACCATGACATACCAAATCTTTTGAAAATGCTTCTAGAGCCAAATTTTCCCAGGCGGCCCCAGCATCAAATTGATGAGTAATAGAAAATTTCTCGTTGTATTCAAAATTCTTTCTTGAAACTATTACAACTAGTACCGCAGCATTTTTTGCCCATTTCTTGTTACTTTCTAATAATAGATTAAACAGTGAATCCCAATGCTCTGTATTTGTTTTGGCATAGACGAATCTCCACGGCTGGTTATTAAATGAAGATGGTGCCCATCTTGCTGCTTCAAAAAGGCTCATTATAATATCATCATTTAATTCCTCACCTGTCATTGACCTAGCAGACCATCTATTAAGAATTAGAGGATGAATGTCAAATGAGGGTTTTCTAGTTTGATTCTGGGACATGATCTATTTACCATTAAACTTTACATATATGAATTATATAAATACAAAAAAATACACCTTTAAAATTGGTAGTTTAGGCTAGTGGAATGTGCAGTTTGTTGCTGATGGTTGATTCTATTTCGAACCATAAAGGTATGACTATTTTTTTGAGCTTAATTTTATTTTGTATATCTCCTTCTCTTATATTTATTTGTCTTCGTACTAACTATAATTTGGCCGCAGGATAGTAATGGTAAATTCAGTCAGGAATACGATTCGGGTGGTTGAGAGACTGAATTTAGTTAATTCGAAAAATTATACCCAGCAACCAACCAAGCATATGCCGCCAATACTGGATCGTTAACTTTGCTTATTAGTCTTATATAATCATCTGCAATTACTTGCAACCATGTACAATGTAGGCTAGCGTTGCGGTAACTCGATAGATGGCTAAAACATAAGACCATTTAGATCCAACCTAGATTGAGTACTGCTAGGAACGATCTAACTGTTTAGAAGTATACAAAAGATACCTTTTTACACATATACGCCTGATCTCTTGATACCTTATCGAAATTAGCATATTGAGCTGTCGTAATTTCAGCAGACTGTACAAATCAGGATGGATGTTAAATAGTTTTACTGAATCATATTGACATATTTTATAATGGTAACAACAGTAGGCAAGTGGTTGGTTCGACTCTACAATTTGTCTTCTACTTTTCACTCTTGTCAATATAACAATATATTATAGATATTCTGAGTCTTCTGGTAGACGTCAAAGAAAACAGTATAGAATACGTAAAATAGAATGATGTGAATTTAATTTTAAATAAAATGATCTTTATAAATTGAAAATAACTATATAGATATAACAACTAGAGTGATAACGTACGTTCTCTTTTTATAGTTTAATGACAAATCTAATTGTAAAGCAATGTATTTGCATTCAAGCGTACCATATTATACAGCAGCCGCAGCAACTGCAAT
>JANWJI010000107.1 GCA_025449515.1 Nitrososphaeraceae archaeon
GAGGAGACGAATTCTTGTTAAGACATATTATTAATATGGTAGCTGAAGCTGTCGCACAAACAAAACATCCGGAAGGCAGGGACGCGCTAGAGCTACAAAACCGTCTAGTGGCTGAAGCAATAAGGATACACGACGGTTCTACAGTAAGAAAGTGAGAAATTTGCAAGCATTTTCTTCCAATTTTGATATTTCAAATCCTATTTAGAGATTAATAGACCGTTGGAATGGTGTTAACACGCATATAGAATTTAGAATAACCAAATTGAGATGCTTAGTTTAATAGAAACGACTAAATCTAACCTGTATAAGATATATCATGAAAATCTATGGCGTTTCAATTTATGCCTGGTGCAACCGCGGTTGGAATCACTTTTTCTGAAGGTGTTGTACTGGCCGCTGAAAAACGTGTTTCATATGGAAATTTTGTGATAAATAAGAATACAAAGAAAACTTTTCTGGTAACAGATTATGTCGGGGCCGCTTGTGCTGGAATGATCGCTGACATGCAAGTACTAGTCAGGCAGGTCGGAGCTTTGGCGAAAATAAGAAAACTCGAAATTCGACGCAACGTAGCTCCTAATTCCATTGCAAAACTAATGTCTGTGATAATGTTCGAGCGGAGATTTTTTCCCCTATTGACCCAAGTAATTGTAGGCGGAATTACAGATAAACCCAGCATATACACCCTAGATCCTGTTGGCTCGGTTCTGCCAGATGATTATGCAGCAGTTGGTACGGGAGCAGAAATGGCTTTAGGAGTGTTAGATTCGGGATTTAAAAAACAAATTTCTCGGGAGAAAGCTCGTGAACTAGCAATCAAAGCGATCAGATCATCTGTTCAACGAGATTCAGCTAGCGGCGATGGCATAGATGTTATTATTACTACTACTAGTGGACATACAGAGGAAACGATGAGTTTCTAGGCAGCCAATTGCGACAGGCGTTAGTCTTTACAAACCCGTTAGGACCAAAAACGCTACGACATGATAAGAAAAATAGATATGCATGAAGTGAGCACATTTCTAAGCTGGAATGTGCGAATCAATAGATGAAGAAGTCGAAGAAGAATTCGAAAATGACTTAAATGAAGATATCGATGATGAAGAGAATATGTAGTCTATAATGAGTAGCATGTAGCAATTAATTACTTTTCGAAGATACCTATGGATTACCGCTTGTTCGAGATTTCTTTTTTTTGAATCATCCATACTTCATATAAGAGGTAATCGGAATTGTCAATGCTTGTAATCACTTAGTATATCTCTGTACCTTGGATCTTTATATGAAATGTACTTGACATACTCGCCATAAGTCATACTTAAAGGACAACTTTTACATCGCACAAATGAAAAATCATCTGATAATTCAGCTATTTTCTTACAATCAGGACAATGTATCTTCAATAGCTACTATAAGTTAAACAATAATAAAATTCTAACTAATTCAAAGTCTTGTATTTATTCTTCAGCCAATATGAAAAGAAAGCTACTACAAGACCTACAAGACCTACAAGACCTACAAGACCTACAAGACCTACAAGACCTACAAGACCTACACGGCCTTTACTTGCTTTACTATTGGTTGACGTGATTTTCTAAAGACGCGAAAGCCACAGATGCACTTGATTTCTGGTAATCTTGAAAGCTCTTCAACTGAAACTGACATGCCGCATCTCATACAATCATAAATTACATCGCCAAGATCTTCAGCCATTAATACTAACATTCAGCTTAAAGTAAATTTAAAGATTGTGAATTTAAGTTACGAAGTATTTCATAAAAGACATACATTTGTGGGCATTTACTGTATAGAATCAGTTACCAATGTACATCTAAATGGGATAAACTATAGAAGATGGTTAAGCAGCCGCTTTTACTTCTCGTCGACGAGTTACGAATTGATCTTTGTCATAACGAAGAAGATTAGAAAAGAAAACGTCACGGATGTAATTGAGGAGGAATCGGTGGTTAGTTTTGCCTCTTTTTTCGGGCTGACACAATGGAAAGAATGTCTCGGTCTTTCAGATGGTAAGAGGTAGGTAATCTCAAGCCGTCTCGGACGTCTATCGCATAAAGCAAGCCTTTGGCTAGATCAGTATGAATGTCCTCAGCCAGATCCTTTACTGTGGATCCAGTCTTCATCAAATAGACATCAGGCAAAACATTGCCGGACCGATCAGACATTTTCGAAGGGTCTGCAACAGGGTAGACGGCATTCATTCTCAAAAGCTTAAATACCGCCACGTTTATGGCGAACTGGACACCAGTTCTCATGTATTCGTTTAGTACGTCCTTCCGAATGAAATTGAGGGCCCATTTTTGTTTGTCATTCAAGCTTGACTGGTTGGTCATTTCAAATCGTTCATCACCAGGGAGATACTTTATCAATCCGCGAGCCTGAGCACGGCGTAATGTAAGTTCAGCGTCTGCACTTGTTGGAACGATAATTGAGTCCTTGTACTCCTCTCGCAACCTTCTAAAATTCTCTGTTGCAACCGGCAGATCGACCTTATTGGCCACGATGAGTGTCGGCTTTGAAATCTCTCTTAAGCTCCAACAAAAATTTCTCCGATTTTCTGGATTGAAATCATCAAATTTTATATTCTGGAGCTCGTTCACTGAAAGGGCATATTTGACATGATCTTCTCTAACGCCGATCCCTCTAAAGATCTCGGTGATTGACGAAACCACATCATTGGAAGAATGTATTGATCTTGAAATCTTGTCATAATTTCCTTCGAGCAGTTTCAGATACCACATTATAACTTCTTCCTCAATATCTGCTATATCAGCGATAGGGTCTCCTGTTCCAGGTTCAGCGATCTTACCAGAGGCATCAATACTGCCTGACACATCTACAATATGAAGGAGGGCATCTGATTGAGCTGCTATAGACAAAAATTGATTTCCAAGACCTTTTCCCTCCCATGCACCTTTGATAAGTCCAGGCAGATCGACGAGTTCTATAGGGATAAATCTCCAACCATCAATACATCTTGAATTTCGCGGCGAGTCAAGCACTCCTAGCTCCTTATGAACACATAGTGTTATGGCACTGGCGTTACCCACATTAGGTTGTTTGGTTACGAATGGGTAATTGGATATTTCGGCAGATCCCAGCGTCGCCGCGTTAAAAAAAGTCGTCTTGCCAGTATTAGTTTTACCAATCAAACCAATCTTTATCATAAAACTCCCCCATTGACTAGATCTTATAAATATATTCGTCTGGTTGTTATGCTAACACAACAGCAGCATCATCTGACCGCTAAGGGAACTGTAATAGCTCCGTTTGAAGCTGATTGAACCAAGGTGGAATATTTTGCGAGTGCTCCAGATCTATAACGCGGTCGTATTGGTTTCCACGATCTCCTTCTTTTCTTAAATTCTGTGGAGGTTAATTGTATACTTAATTTTCCCTTTGGAATATCTATTTCGATTATGTCGCCGTTTTTTATAAATGCAATGGGTCCACCAACGAAAGCCTCTGGGCTCACATGGCCTACCATGAAGCCTCTAGTTGCCCCTGAAAATCGTCCATCCGTGATCATTGCGACTTTTTCTCCCAAGCTTTGTCCTACGACGGCAGCCGTCACGGCAAGCATCTCTCGCATACCGGGTCCCCCCTTAGGCCCTTCGTATCTAATAACTATTACATCACCTTCAATTATCTTTTGCTTCGCCAAGGCGTCAAATGCAGCTTCTTCAGAATCAAAGACTTTTGCCTTGCCGACAAATTTTGTTCTGTTAATGCCGGCAATCTTTAATACTGCTCCCTCTGGTGCAAGGGTTCCCTTCAGAATTTTCAATGTTCCCTCTTTGTGGATAGGATTTTCAATTGGCTTCACTACCCTCTGAGATTGCGTATTAATAAATTGGATCGAATTAATATTTTCTCTGATAGTTTTGCCAGTTACTGTAATTGCGTCGCCGTTTATCAATCCTGCTTTTAAAAGGCTATTCATCACAATAGGTATACCTCCAATATCATCCAAATCTCGCATGACGTACATACCGCCAGGTCTTAAATCTGCAATATGCGGAACTTTACGTCGTATCCTCTCGAAATCTTCTAGCCTTAACTTGATTCCAGCCTCCCATGACAATGCCAAAAGGTGCAAAACCGAATTTGTTGATCCACCAATAGCATTTACGATTGCAATTGCATTCTCAAATGCATCAAAAGTCATGATATCCTTGGGTCTGATGTTGCTTTCAATTAGGCTGTGAATTTGTCTGCCGGCGTCGTAGCATAATTTTGTCCTTTGATCACTTTCTGCAGGTGGAGATGAGCTGCCTGGGAATGAGATGCCAATAGCTTCTGCTACAGATGCCATCGTATTTGCTGTGTACATCCCGGCACATGAACCTGCTGAAGGGCACGCGACGTTTTCTAAACTAAGAAGTTCCTGCTCGGTTATCTTTCCAGAATCATACATACCTACTGCTTCATATACGTCCTGAATAGTAACCTGCTTACCATTCCAGGACCCGGGTAAGATTGTACCGCCGTATACAAAAATCGAGGGCCTATTTAATCTCGCCATGGCCATCATCGTACCAGGTAGACTCTTGTCACAGCCTGAAATTCCAACTAATCCATCATACTGATGTGCGCGCATCATGACCTCTATAGAGTCGGCAATGATTTCCCTGCTAACAAGAGATGCCCTCATACCCTCATGACCCATAGCTATTCCATCCGAGACCGCAATAGTGGTAAATTCTCTAGGAGTACATCCCCCGTCCTTTGCTCCCTCTTTCGCGGCATGTGCTAACCGTCCCAAGTGAATGTTACATGGAGTAGCTTCATTGCACGAAGAACAGACTGCAATCATCGGTCGAGCCAAGTCCTCTTCCACCAGACCCATGGCCTTGTACATTGCTCTCTGAGGCGCTCTTGAAGGACCTTGAAGAACCGTTCTACTAGGTAAATCCAATTCGGATCCTATTTATCTTTTATATATTTTAAGATTCTTTTTGCTGAATTTTATTATACAGGAATTTCATTCGAGCAAAGCAGTGATCTTGATTGCGTCAAGGCCTTCTAGCTTGAAGATGGTCTCGCACATCCCACATTCAGCATTCCCACTGGACAGATCATTTGCTGAAATTTCTTCATTCTGATAGTCGCATTTAGGGCATCGGAATGAAAAGGAAATATCAAAACTATCAAGTTCTACTGTTTCAGTCATAGTATTTACTAGGATGAATATATTATATTTAAGATATGCTGTGCGATCGCTACGAAAATCAACTATGATCCTCGTAACAAATGCCTTCAGGTAAAATGCCCTCTATAGAGTATTAAATTCTAGGCTAGTCCATCCTATTTCCTTAATTATATGGTTTTAGCATCTTACTGCCTAATTTAGACAAAGGGGTGTTTATAATCGATCTCTGAAATAAATATATAGCATACAAATGTCTACCCGTAAATAGAGTAATGCGTAAAACAACATTGTGCATTTTTTGTTCCATAATTCAAGGTGATGCACCAGGTGTACTTGTTTATACTGATAATGAGTTTGTTGCACTGATGGACAAATATCCAGTCAATTACGGACATACCCTCTTGGTACCCAAATTACACTACAATGATCTATTATCCATGCCTATAGATCTAATTGGCAGAATGTATTGTATGGCAGCGAATTTAGCAAAGGCAATAGTTTTGTCGGTTAAGGCAGACGGGTTTAATCTGGGTCAGAATAATGGGCGCGCAGCAAATCAAATTGTGCCTCACGTTCACGTGCATATTATTCCTCGTTATAACTATGACAGTCCTAACGGAAACTGGCCATCTAGAAAAGTCGCGTCTCTCGTAGAGCTAGCTAGGATCGCTGAATCAATCAGCAAATCTATAGCTGAACCACTTTCTTCAGGATATCTTCAATAAGGGTCAGATAATTTTTTCGACAGACACCAAATTCGCCCCTCTTCCATAGTTCGGTTCTGGGATTCGAGTTCATTCATTGTCCGCGGGTTGTTAAAAAAAACGAAGTAAATTCCTTTTAAACAGAGTGTAGACAAGGTTTATGGTGGATTCAGTCCAGATAAACAGAAGTTCCAAGTATAACACGGTCGAATTGGTTTATTCAATGATTCAAAGGCATAGTGGACAATTGACGGCGAAATTATTAGAGAAAGAATTTGGAAGTAAATATGTAGTCCATTATGCAATCACGCGTTTGACCAAGGAAGGCAAGATTAAAAGAGTGCGTGGATTCGGACCAAATCGAATCGAATTCTTTTATTTGGATATTGCATAACTCACTACTTCGAATTTTCTAAGCAACGACCTAATGATTTTATCAGGAGACGAATTATCAGATCTGGCACTAAAAAATGGAGATAGTATTCAAAAGACCATTTTCTAGAAGATCTCCTCATCTTTTCGTATCCCACCCAAACCAGTCTTCACCTGGTTAGAACATTCGAGGCAGATGCTCTCGGAAAAGGGGAAGGTCTTTAAACAGTGTTTGCAAACTGGCCTCTTGCAATTAGGACAGACTAGCGTGTATTTTCTAAGATTGCAGATGTAGCAAAGGCTCATCATCAGTACTTTAGGCGAAAATGACGTAAAAGTTTATCGAATTATAAACATCAGTTCAAAAACAACTAAAGTATTTTGTCCTATTCTTCAAAGACCCTTAGATCCAAAGGCTTTTTAATTTTTTTTGTGTACTTTGTTAAATAAGATCTAGCTTCACTTTCAGTATCGAACCGTGCTTCACCTCTAAACGATCCGTTTTCATCGATAAAGGATATTGCCGCCCATATTCCATTTTTTCCCATCTTCTTTACAACGAACATCTATTAGGTATTGTAATGATTAAATTAAAAGATACTCCGATTAGCTCAAGGCTAGGCTAAAGCATGTCGAATATAATGTCCCCACAGATCGTTACACATGAAATTACGCCAAATTGTAAGATGGGCAAAAGCATTGCAAGGTCTGTAATTAGTTTTAACGTACTATCCGGTTACCAAAATCTTCAGTTGGGACATCTGAATGGGCTTTATTATGATCTTTATATCTTTGCCCTCGAAATATTTATCACGTTTCACTTCTTGATTTACTTCATCAAAGGCCGTTAGGATAATGATTTTTGCCCTAGGATCTGCAACAAAGATCTCCTTGGCGGCCTTCAATCCGTTTTTAGATCCAGGTAGTTTGTAATCCATTATTAAAAAATCCGGTCGATATGATTTGTAATCAAGGAGGATTTCTTCAGCAGTGGTTGAGGTGGCCATGACTTCGCACCCATTCTTCCTGAGGTAATCTTTGTAAAGAATTAACAAATCCTCTTCATCCTCGACTATCATCACCTTCCTCGAGTTCGGAATATTTTTAAACTTCTTCATGTCATAATCGGATGCAATTCGCATAGGATATTGCTCAGCTTAAGGTATCCTTTGCCCTGAATCTAAGTATCGCACCTATCTTGCCTAGACTTGCTATTTGCATTCCCTCTTCAGATCTGCCTGATATGACCTCAATCCTACTTCCAGTCATTGTTGTTAGTTCCTCTAAATAGTCAACTATGTCTTGCTCACTTGTTTCATAATCCAATCCTTGGCATGAAGGACAGGGAGTCGAAATTAATTCCTGCTTCTCTGCGAATACTTTATTTTTATCTATAAATTTTTCGCTAGAATATCCGCACTTCTTACATCTAGATGTTATTCTCACGATGGAGACATCATCAGTAACAATAACCAAGTCCACGGCACCATTTTGTAATGCCTTTATAATATCGATGAGCCCGTATATACCGAGTCCACTTTCTGAATGGACCTCACTCATAAATCTCTTTACCAACTTCTTTTCTTCCATGAGCCTATATTCTGACATAATTCCTTGATCATTTATTTTGTCGACGATCTCTCTCACACCCTCATCGCCCGAATATGACGTATCTAAAGTTGAAATGATGTTATTTTGTAGTCGGTAATCCAAGTACTCTTCCTTTAAAAAAGTCTCCTTTGTAGGACCTGGTCCTCCTATGATGATCCCCTTAACTCTATATTGTTCCACGAAAATAGTTTGTGCCCGATTTGCAACACGATGATAGTACTCGTTAAGTTCATTGTCTCTTAGTCGTTCAAACCTTCTGGCGGATTGACCTCCCTGTCTATGCTTACCAGCCACCCCTGAAGTGAGTTCATCAATGGTTTCCCATCGATCACCGGTTAGTACACCCAATCCTGCTTCCTGAGTATCAAGAGCCAAAATAGCAATAACCCGATCGTCTTTTAGCATGTCTTTTATATGATCGATCCAAAAATGATCATCACATCTGTACAACTGGATCTGTACTGGCTTAGGGGGTATGACAGGGAAGATTTCTATTTTTTCGGTACCCAGGCCTTTACCAGTGGAAAGTGCGCCACAAAATATAACAAGGCCATTCTCTGGTGTAGTTTTGTATAGCTTTAAATACTCAATCGTTCTGCTGAGTGCATCTTGAACGTGCGTTCTTGTGAGGTCAGATTTGATATTTGATGCAGTCCCAGCCTCATCACGAAGTTGGGAGATAACGTCAAAGATAGGACGTCGTGGAGGAATATAGACCGTGACAAGCTCTGTGCCATGACCGCTAATCGTCGATAGTTCGTTCAGCATTTTTTTTAGCTTGTACCTTTTTACAGAGTCCCACTTCGTCTGCGTAGTCTCTTTACTCATAAATTATTCTGACAAAAAAAATTCTGCACGTAAGTAATATAAGGCTATCAAGCTAATTTCTGTAATTTTGTTATCTGATTTACCAGGTTTATAAGGTAATCTATCTCATAAACGAACATCAGCTTATGCTTCCTAGACTAGATTATATCAAGCAACTCCGGACAAAGCTGGGAATAACACAACGGAAGTTGGCAACTCAAGTTGGCATCAGTGCATCAATGATCAATCAGATCGAAACTGGAAGATGTAAACCTAGTTATGAAACCGCCAAGAGAATTTTTGAATTCCTAAACTCCCTTGAGGGAAAATCATCTATGAAAGCAGCTGATATCTGTAGCCGGACTTTAGTTTCGGTTCAGAAAAACGAATCTATACATGATGCAATTAGTAAGATGAGGAGTCATTCTATAAGCCAGCTCCCAGTCTTTGATGATGGAATAGTCGTAGGGATATTAAGTGAAGATCGACTTGCAAAAACGATTGCGGAAAGCAACAATAAAAACCTCAGTGATATGTCAATTGCGTCGGTGATGGAACCTTCGCCACCTATAGTCGATGTATCTACGCCGGCAAAAGCCTTAATTCCTTTGGTTAGATTTTCTAAGTGCGTTTTAGTAAGTGAGACTGGGAATGTAATTGGGGTAATCACTTTAACGGACACGTTAAAAATGGTAGAGTGAATTATTCTTTGATGTCCTCCAATCCAATGCAGCAGTCTGCGCACTTGACGCATTCTGTACATAAGTTCACGGGACAATTCGGCTGCAATATCAGACCGCATAAGGCGCATTTCTTTTCAGAGACTGCCTCGATCAGGCCATTATTCTCCACATGAACATATTCTGCGTCGACACTATATAATTCATAAAGACAATTACGCCTTACAATTGATGGCCTTAAAGAGAGTGGAACTAAGGTACTCTACAAAAACCACCTGATTTTAATGGGCTATGGCTTCACACATTTCTATCAAGACACCATTCATTGATTTCGGGTGAAAAAAGGTGATCTTCCTATCATAGGAACCCTTCCGAACATCGCCCAGCATTCTAAGTCCATTACTGCATGCCCTTGAAACATCCTCTTCTATGTTATCTGCAGTGATGGCGATATGATGAAGCCCCTCTCCATTCTGGTTAAGGAATTTATTTATAGGACTATCTTGGGCAGTAGGCTCCATCAATTCAATTCTTGTATCTTCCAAATTCAAGATAGCAACTTTTACCTTCTCCTTTGCGACATTTTCGATGTGCATCTTGTTTATTCTAATCAATTTTTCGTAGTTCTTCAAGGCCAGATCTATATTGTTTACTGCTATCGCAACATGATCAATTCTCATAATGTAGTACAAGAATTGCACTCATTATTAAGCTACCATAAACAAGCTAGTCAGCGTTTACTGCCCACATCTTCGATGGGCCTTTTGATTTACCAGTGAAGAGTATATAAGCCGCCTATATTGAACGTAAATAAATGAAACGATCAGATCGAAGAACTCATGCTCACAGCTCTAAACGCTATGGCAGCAAGAAATTTGCCAAAGCAGACAGACGGAGTCGAAATAAGATGTAGGTATGTTCGGTCCTTTCGCTATATAGTTTATCTTTAACCATCAACCAATTGATTCCAAGGATTTTCGAAAAACTTAGAATGATATCCGTGGCTGATAAGTACCGAATACTTGCTTGAACGAATTGTCGATTTCTCCTAACGTTATGTGACTTTTAATGGCGTTTACGATATGCGGCATTACGTTGTCCTGTCCCTCAGCAACGACTATAAGTTTATTCAAGACTGCATCAACTTTCGATCTATCGCGAGAGTTCTTGAAATCCTTTAGTCTCTTCACTTGTCGATCTTCAATCTTTGGATCTACGACGTTCAATATTGGTTCAACATTGGAAGAGTCTTGGAATTTATTCACACCCACAATTACACGTTCATGTCGATCGATTTCTTCCTTGAGATGGTACGCGTTAGTTCGAATTTCATCTTGAAAGAACCCCTTCTCGACAGCAGCTAACGCTCCACCCATCCTTTCAATTCTTTTCAAATAATGCTCTACTCGCTCCTCAATCTCAGCAGTTAGATTTTCCACATAATATGAGCCTCCTATAGGATCCACAGTTTTGGTAACTCCTGTTTCGGACGCTATCACCTGCTGTGTCCTAAGGGCTATCTTAACAGCCTCTTCAGTAGGGAGAGCCAGAGCCTCATCTTTCGAATTTGTATGAAGAGATTGGCAGCCTCCTAGAACTGCGGCCAGAGCTTGGGTAGTAACTCTAATTATGTTATTGTCCACCTGCTGCGCAGTCAGGGACTCTCCACTAGTTTGGACATGAAACCTAAGATGGAGAGACTTCTCGTCCTCGGCATGGAATCGCTCTTTCATTATTTTGGAATATATTCGTCTAGCAGCTCTGAATTTAGCGATTTCCTCGAAGAATTCCATTGTACAACAGAAAAAAAATGACAGTCTAGGAGCAAATTGATCAACCGTCAATCCCCTCTCGATGCATGTATCGATATATTCGATGGCATTAGCAAATGTAAATGCTAATTCCTGTACTGCATTCGCACCCGCTTCCCTCATGTGATACCCGGAAATACTAATTGGATACCAAAGCGGCACGTGTTGAGAGCAATATTGTATCATGTCTCCTATTAATCTTATAGACGGCTTAGGTGGATAGATATAGGTATTTCTAGCTATGTATTCTTTGAGGATATCATTTTGTGTTGTTCCTCTTAATTGACTAGGGGATATGCCTTGAGATTCTCCAACCACTAAATACAATGAGAGGAGAGTAGAGGCTGTAGAATTTATCGTCATTGAAGTGCTTACCTTTTCAAGTGGTATGGAGTTAAAGCAGGTCATCATATCGTCGATAGAGCTAATAGCTACTCCAGTTCGACCAACCTCCCCCTCAGCAGCAGAATCGTCAGAATCACGACCAGTCTGTGTCGGAAGATCAAATGCCAAAGACAGACCTGTTTGGCCGTGATCCAACAAAAATTTGAATCTTTCATTCGTCTCCTCTGCACTGCCGAAGCCACTATACTGACGCATCGTCCAGAGTCTTTCTCTATACATCTTTGGGTAAATGCCTCTAGAGAAATACAAAATACCAGGCTCACTATCCTTGACTTTGTCTACAGGAACATCTCCCTTATTGTAGACCTCCTTAACAGGTATTCCTGAATCCGTCTTGACTGTCTTCGTACTCATCTAACTTCTTGATACCTCCGTCAGGCTATCTGCCAATATCTCGGCGGCGCGATACGGATCGATCCGTTTGTGAACAAGTTCGTCAACTAAATGATTGTACATATCATTTTTGTCCATTAACATCGTATAAAATTTTTGAGTGAGTTTGTCAATAACCATTTCCTTTAATTCAGACTCCAGCATTACCTTTTCTTTTGCTTTGTAATTAATATTTTTTGAGCTTAACAGATTTGTTATTGTAAGGGCAAGCTCTTTGATCCCGTTTCCCGATCTGACTGACGTCTTAGCAATTGTGGGTTTCCTGTCAATGTCACCGACTAAATCTAGGATTGAATTGAATAGAGTCGTAGAGCCTTCGAGATCAGATTTATTAATAACGTATAAATCTCCAATTTCGTTAAGCCCAGCTTTGATGGCTTGAATCTTGTCGCCTGTTTGTGGACTGAGAACTACGACAGTTAAATTGACTACATTGGCTATATCAACTTCTACCTGCCCTGCACCAACGCTTTCTACCAACACTAATCCAAAGCCGGCCGCATCTAAGACTCTAATGACGTTTCTGAGTGATTTTGAGATTCCTCCTGAAGCTCCTCGGGAAGCCAAGCTCCTCATGAAAACATTCTCATCGTCAGAGATCCCTTCCATCCTAACTCTGTCTCCTAAAATAGCTCCCCCGGTCAAGGGACTAGAGGGGTCAACTGCAAGCACCGCAGTTTTATGACCTAGTTGTTGAAAATGAGTTATTAATTTTCCTATCAAAGAGCTCTTTCCAGCTCCTGCAGCACCAGTAAATCCGACTGTTCTTGCGCCTCCTGTCATATTAAAAATTGCTTTGATCAGATCATGTGCTTCCGGTTCGTTATTGTCTATTATCGAGATGGCCTTGGCTAATGATCGCGGATCGGAATTAATAATCCCTTTTGCTAAATGCAATATAGCATATGCGTAAACAAAGATTCTAAATACCTTTTTGCTACCATGTACCGATGGGAATAGATAAGGACTCGATGTCTGATCCTAGTTATGTTTAAACCTAATATACCTAATATCACTATTTCATACGATGCTATCAGGACAGCAGAGACAAAAGCCCATTAGAGTTCTTGTATCAAAACTTGGACTTGACGGTCATGATAGAGGAGCACTCGTTATTTGTAGAGCCCTTAGGGATGCCGGCATGGAAGTCATTTATTCTGGCTTATTTTGTACGCCTAGCCAAGTGGCAAAAATAGCAGTCGAAGAAGACGTTGATGCGGTAGCAATGAGTTTGTTGAACGGTGCCCATTTAGTGCTTTTCTCAAAAGTAGCTCATCTTCTTAAGGAAAAAGGCGTTGATGATATACTGCTTGTCGGTGGAGGTATAATTCCAGAAAAGGATAGAAAACTGCTGGAGAAGGAGGGTGTAATGGGTAATTTTGGCCCTGGGACTCCACTGGCGGACATTATCAACTATATATCTGAAAATGTCGTCAGACCCAGGATTAGATAAAGATTGATCTGTTTGGAGACGTTTTGCATTCGAAAGATCGATTGGTTTGGCCTGCCCTGATTGAGCTTAGCGTACAAATATGTCTTTTGAAATCGTAATAGAAGTTCGACGATATGGAATTCTTCAAGATAGATCTTTGAGAAGTCTTTTGTTACAGCGAAAGGCTGCAAAAATTCTCGGTTACAGATTGACTGAAGTGTACATCTGTTACTTTATATTCGGATATGTCTTTGGTTTAACTGGATTTTCTACTTTACTAAGAGTCTGAATTCGTCTTATGCCGTCCACTTTTTCCATTAGAAGCGCTACACTGGAAGGAACCAAATGAATCCATGGCTTCTCGCGAGCAATTAGGTTTCTAATATTTGTACCATTATAAGTTCGTTTTTTCGCAAATTTTGGTGTCTGAATAGTAACACGAGTTTCAACTAAACACTTTACGAACTCGTTCCCAGAATACAAAACATGAAATTCAGGGATGAGAGTGCTGAGGCGTGCGTACCACGTTGAATTGTTTTCATCGTTGAAGACCGGAATGATGTAGACTCGTTCAGCTGGAATTCTTGATTCCAAAAGAGCAGTATGAATCATCAATATTCTCTCGCCGGCGGTGAAAGGATCGGTATACAGATAGTTGAATTGAGCGCTTCCCACTACTATTATCAGCTCATGGCATTCTTTGATAACCGAATTTATGAGGTAAAGGTGACCCTTGTGAAAAGGTTGAAATCTTCCAACTACTAATCCTCGTCTCAATGCTTCCTATGATCACCCATTGTTTCAGCTTTTAGTTTATCGATTGTTTCCTTCTCAATTTTTTTGAACAATGGCACAACGTTTCCAATGTTATGGCCCTGTGCCAATTGCATTTTTCCGCATGAAGACCATACTTGTCGGTGGACACTATCTCCCATATTCAATTGCCTCCAGATCTTTTCTGATGAAGTTGGGATGAACGGTGCCAGAATGACTGCAAGTGTTCTAACGGCATTTCCAGAGACGTACAAAGTTGTGTCCGCTGAATTGTTACTCCAAGGTCGCTTTATCTGAAAATATTGGTTAAAATATGTACTAAACGATAGGATATCCTTAAGTGCTCTATTTAGCTGGTTCGAGCCTATCTTATTACCAACCTCAGTACCAATATTGTTGATTCTGTTGATAGCATCTATATCGTAGGTTTCTAACTTCGAAAATTGCGGAACCGATCTCGCAAATTTAGTCTGAATGAATGAGAGAGTTCGGTTTATGAAATTTCCCACATTTGCGATTAGTTCGTTGTTAATCTTTTCACGAAACGCGTCCCAATCAAAATTGACGTCATCTTGTGAATATGGAGTTATAGATGCAAGATAGAATCGAAGGTAGTCCGGGTCAAAATTTCGAGTGAAATCCTCAATACTGATGTACCAGTTCCTACTTTTAGAGATTTTCTTATTCTTTAGCATTAAATGCCCTCTAGTCGGTAGATAATCAGGCAGCTTATATTCCTCATTTATTCCCAGTCGAATTGCAGGTAGGAAAAGGTAATGATGGTAAACTATATCCTTTCCTATGAAATGATATATGGTAGATTCATTCCAAAGTCTTTTCCCATCCTTATTTAGTTCCTTAGCGAGAGCCAATAGGGAAGAAATATAGCAGAGATGATTATCAAACCATCCGTAAAATACCCTGCCATTAGCATCACTAGTTGGTATTGGGATTCCCCACTCTATATCTCGAGTAATATCCCAATCTATCAGCCCATGATCTATCCAATTAAGAACATACCTCTTTACATCATCTTGCAAGTTGGCATTTTGAATTAACCATGATCTTAACCTATCTGCGAATTCTGATAATCGAAAGAAATAGTGATTGCTAATTTTCTGTATCGGTGAAGCACCACAAATTCCACACTTGGGATCAAGAATTTCTTCCGGAACTTTACCACAGTTTTCACAGAGATCCGAATATTGACCTTCCGCACCACAATTCGGACACTTGCCTACCACAAATCTGTCAGGCAAGAATTTATTGTCGACTCGACAAAATGGTTGGACGACCTCCTTTTCATAAATATATCCATTTTCTTGAAGCTTATTAAAAATACTCTGTACAAACGATTTATTCTCCGACGAACTTGTCTTTGAAAAAAGATCAAATGTAATACC